>NZ_JAIEME010000008.1 GCF_019752415.1 Nitrosomonas sp. | reverse complement strand
TTGCGCAAATTATCGCAATATCACATAGTCATTCGGCTTGATCTCTACTGCGCGATGAATTATTCAGCGTTTCCTTAGCGCTTTGGTGCGCTACCGAGGTATTTCGATATCATTATTTTCAATGACACGAAATATTCAATCGAGATTAATTCCAAAACTATTGGGACACGACGTCATTAGAGGCGCCCCTTATTGCAATCAAGCCACCACAAAATCCACCGTCAAATTCTGCCCGACCAGCAACACCGCATCACCCTGCGTATACTCATGATAATAACCGCCCCCGCCACGGTTGCCGCCGTCGATCCAGCCGCTGTCTTCCACAATGATGTGGCCTCCAGCATTGCCATTGACTTTCAGGGTGTTGGTGGTAGTCGACAGATTGCGCAGATCGGCTGCCGTGAGCGTGAGCGTATTGAGGTCGCCCTGGCTGTATAAGGAGATGATTTCGATATCTTTGATGCGATCGCCGGAATCTGCCAGGTTCAGATTCAGGCCAGTACCGGCCAGATGCAGCACATCAATGCCCGCGCCGCCATCGACCGAGGCGAAACTCAGATCAGCGACTTGAATCTTGTCATTGCCTGCACCGCCCTCAAAGCTATCCGCGCCGCCCCGGCCGATCAGTTTGTCGTTGCCGTCACTGGCTTTAAAATGCTCCGCTGCTGAAGTGCCTTTGAGAATGTCATCACCGGGTGTGCCTAAAATTTCAGGTAACGTACTGCCAAAGTCGCTGCGGCCAAAGATGATGTAACTGGAGCCAGCTCCCGAAGCGCTGACAATTAAATCATCAAACCCATCGCCGTTGACATCCCCGGCAGTACTGACTGAGCCGCCCGAAAAATCATTCTCTGTCACCCCATCCAAACGAAAACCATTGCTGCCATTGAGACTGGATAAATTCATCGTAGCAGTGAAACCGGATGCTTGACCGAACACCACGTAACTAGAACCGGAGTAAGAGCCGTTCGGGTCAGCTCTAAAAGCACCGACAATCAAGTCATCAAACCCATCGCCGTTGACATCCCCGGCAGTACTGACTGATTCGCCCGATAGATCATATGTTGCCATCCCATCCAAACGAAAACCATTGCTGCCATTGAGACTGGATAAATTCATCGTCGCACTGAAACCGGATGCTTTGCCAAACACCACGTAACTGGAACCGGATCTATCGCCACTCGGGTCAGCTCCATGAGCCCCGACAATTAAATCATCAAACCCATCGCCATTGACATCTCCTGCATTACTGACTGAGCTGCCCGAAAAATCACCCTCTGTCACCCCATCCAAACGAAAACCATTGCTACCATCTAAGTTGGCAAGATCAAACGTGGCATTAAAGTCCTCAGACTTACCGAAAATTACGAAACTAGAGCCGGTACGGTCATAAACGTGAGGTTCTCCAACAATCACATCATCAAACCCATCGCCGTTGATGTCCCCCGCGCTGCTGACTGAACTACCCAATGAGTTATGGCCATATTCCGAAAACAGTCGAAAACCATTGCTGCCATCCAAACTGAATAAATTCATCGTCGCACTGAAACCAGATGCCTTGCCAAATACGATATAGCTTTCACCGAAGTCGCCGGGACGGAGGGCACTGGGCGCACCAATAATGAAATCATCGAAACCATCTCCATTAATATCTCCGGCACTACTGACGCTATTACCAGCAGACTTAGACGGGGAGGAGCGGAAGCCATTACTTCCATCCAGAGTGGATAAATTTATTGTAGGACTAAACCCAGAGGACTTGCCAAATATCACATAACTGTAACCCTGATCGGAGGGATAGATGGGATCGCCATACAAATCAGGCAAATGAGCCCCCACCAATATATCGTCAAACCCATCGCCGTTGATGTCCCCAGCATTGCTGATCGAATTAAAGTAGATGTCCAGAGATGTTTCTCTATCCAGACGAAAGCCGTTAGTGCCGTTGAGATTAGATAAATCCATTGAGGCATCGAAACCGGATGCTTTACCAAACACTACGTAGCTGGACCGGAAGTACCGACAATCACATCATCAAACCCATCGCCGTTGACATCCCCGGCAGTGCTGACTAATCCGCCGAAACCCCCATCCAAACGAAAACCATTGCTGCCATTGAGACTGGATAAATTAATACTGAAACTCATGATATCGATTCCTTATAAAAAGAGAAAAACACGTAGCGCTTTTGTACGCTACCGAGGTATTTCGATATCATTACTTTCAATGACACGAAATATTCAATCCGGATTAATTCTAAAAACCTCAGCCGGAATTTGTGATAAAAACGGTAAAAACATTGTACTGTCAATTACTTATTATTACAAACATTAACAGATTAGTTGAAAAACTGACTATCTGCGGTGTTAAGAACAGCCTACGAAATGCAGCCAGACAATTGCATAGTCGAAGCGAATAGAAACGAAAGAGTTGAAAAAATCGAGAGTAAAGTTAAGGAGTCTCTGATTAAGTCCTTCGACAGGACGAACGGTACTGTTATTTCGAGCATAGCGAGAAATCGATCCAGTTGATTCTTGATTCGCTAAGATTCCTCACTGCGTTCGGAATGAGAAAGATGAGTTATTCATAATTTTCTTAACGATAACCCGGGCCCCTCTAAAAATCCAAATTTCGTCACAACACTTTGTTGCTCGCGCCTCGTTTTGTTTAGAGCTTTGAATTTTTAGAAGTGCCCTTTAGTAAATGAGATTATTGCAGCACAATAAGGTATTCTCCACTGCGTAAATAATCTGATGTAGAGCCACAATGAAAGCCGAGAAAGATCAGCATACTCCCATGATGCAACAGTACTTGCGTATCAAGGCACAGCACCCCGACATGCTGATGTTTTATCGCATGGGGGATTTTTATGAGTTGTTTTTTGACGATGCAGAGAAAGCGGCCAAGCTCTTAGGAATTACTTTAACGCAACGGGGTGCTTCTGCCGGTGAGCCGATTAAAATGGCGGGAGTGCCCTATCATGCGGCAGAGCAATATTTGGCAAAACTGGTCAAGTCAGGTGAATCCGTAGCCATCTGCGAGCAGGTGGGCGATCCGGCGACCAGCAAAGGGCCTGTTGCACGGGAGGTTACCCGTATCATCACGCCTGGAACATTGACGGATGCGGCACTGCTTGAGGATAAACGTGATTGCATATTATTGGCTTTGTGGGTGCAGGAATCGATTTTGGGATTGGCTTGGCTGAATCTGGCAGCAGGGCAATTACGCGTGATGGAGACATCGCCACAAAATCTGCTGAGCGAGCTGGAACGTCTGCAACCGTCAGAGATTCTAGTGCCAGAATCACTGAAACAAGCTGACCTGCAAGGTAAAAATTGGGCGTTAAAACGATTACCGGTGTGGCAGTTTGATAGCGATACCGCGCTGAGTAATCTTACGCGGCAATTTGAGACGCATGATCTGTCTGGCTTTGGTTGTGAGGATTTGCCGATTGCGCTATGTGCCGCCGGTGCCTTATTGGAATACACTCGTCTGACTCAAGGATCTGTTGCGCTCCATATCACATCATTACAAGCCGAGCGGGATAGTATTTATATTCGGATGGATGCTGCGACACGGCGTAATCTGGAAATTTCCGAAACCATACGCGGTGAACGCTCACCTACGTTGTTGTCGTTATTGGATACGTGCTCAACCAATATGGGCAGCCGTTTGTTGCAGTACTGGCTGCATCATCCCTTGCGGGATCATGCGGCGATACAAAAGCGGCTCGATAGCGTTGCAGCCTTAATCGGAGAAAGTGAGCAGAATAATTATCGGGTCGCGCGGGATCTGCTTCGGCATTTTGTAGATGTTGAACGGATTACTGCCCGCATTGCACTTAAATCAGCGCGCCCGAGAGATTTATCGGGTTTGCGTGATAGCCTGAAACTATTGCCGGAAGTCATTCAAGCCATTGCAAATGGTCCCAGCGAGAGAATTGGTCAATTGAGTCTGGCTATGCAGATTGAACCGGTTCTGGTTGCGCTATTGAGTAAATCTCTGCTGGAAGAACCCGGTGTGGTGTTGCGTGAAGGCAATGTGATTGCCGATGGTTATGATGCCGAACTGGATGAATTGCGTGCCCTGCAAAATAATTGCGGTGAATTCCTGTTGCAGCTGGAAATTCGTGAAAAAGAACGCACCGGCATTCCTAATCTCAAGGTGGAATATAACCGTGTGCATGGTTTCTATATCGAAGTCACGCATGCGCACAGTGAAAAAATTCCCACTGATTACCGGCGCAGACAAACATTAAAAAGTGCTGAGCGTTATATCACGCCAGAGCTAAAAGCTTTCGAAGATAAAGCATTATCCGCACAAGATCGCGCATTGGCACGGGAGAAATATTTGTATGAGGAACTCCTGAATGCACTCTTGCAGTATATCCATCCGTTGCAGAAAATGGCTGTGAGTGTTGCGGAGATTGATGTTTTATGTGCATTTGCTGAGCGCGCGCAAGCGCTTGACTATACCGCGCCGTATTTGTCGCATGAGGAAATTTTTGAGATCGATACGGGTCGCCACCCAGTTGTGGAGAGTCAGGTAGAAAACTTTGTTGCCAATGATGTTCAGTTAGGTGCTGGTCATACCGGGAAACCGCACATGTTGATAATTACCGGTCCCAACATGGGCGGCAAATCTACTTACATGCGACAAATCGCGCTGATCGCTTTGCTTGCACATTGCGGGTGTTATGTACCTGCCAAAAGAGTGCGTCTGGGTGTTCTGGATCAGATCTTTACCCGCATTGGTGCTGCCGATGATCTTGCCAGCGGGCGTTCCACATTTATGGTGGAAATGACGGAAACCGCCAATATACTTCATAACGCAACCGCACAAAGCCTGGTGCTCATGGATGAGGTCGGGCGCGGCACCTCGACGTTTGACGGCTTGGCGCTAGCGTTTGCCATTGCCCGGTATCTAGTGAGTAAAAATCGCAGCTTTACACTTTTTGCCACGCATTACTTTGAATTAACGAAACTGGCTGAGGAGTTTAAGCAAATCCAAAATGTCCACTTGGATGCCGTGGAGTATAAACACCGTATTGTTTTTCTGCATAAGGTAGCCGAGGGTCCGGCCAGTCAAAGCTACGGTTTGCAAGTTGCTGCATTGGCAGGTGTTCCAGAGCCGGTGATCAAAGTGGCCAGAAAGCACTTGATCAAACTGGAACAGGAAAGCGTAAAGAAAGAACCACAGTTGGATCTGTTTTCCTTTTCCATTCCGGAACCGGAAGAAGACATTCCGCAAGAACATCCGGTGATTGCAATGTTACAAAACCTCTCGCCGGATGAACTCAGCCCCAGGCAAGCACTGGAGCAGCTTTATTTATTGAAAAAAGCGCTGGATATGACGAATAACAGTTAATCTGTTGAACAATCGAATGCGCTATTTCTTTAATGCTCATGCCCATGCTCACCATGCACATGCTGATGGGTAATTTCTTCCGCTGTGGCAGGGCGGACTTCAGTTACTGTGCAGACAAAAATCAATCTCATGCCCGCAAACGGATGATTGCCATCGACAATGACGGTATCGTCAGCAATTTCTGTAACTTGGTAGATGATAACGTCGTCTGAACCTTCTGCTCCCCCCTCAAAATGCATGCCAACTGCCACATTATCAGGAAAAGAGTCGCGCGGCTCGACGCGGATTAACTCAGCATCATATTCACCAAACGTATCTTCCGGGTCCATTGAAACCGTGCACGAATGACCAATTTCCATTTCATGAAGCGCTTCCTCAACCAGAGGGAAAATGCCGCCATAGCCGCCATGTAAATAACTGATCGGTGTATCCGTTTTCTCCAGAATTTTTCCGGTGTCATCTGATAATTCATAGTTGAGTGAAACCACGGTATTTTTTTCAATGCGCATTCTAAGTTTGTCCTTGTTTAGTGAGTTAAAAAATTTAAATATTATTAATAATCAGGGTTGTTATTTGTTAGCAGAACTGAATTGAATAGCGATCATTATACCCACAAAGTGATTTTCTTCCTTGCTTTGGGATAAGCGAAGCTCGGCGTTATCGTTGTTCTAGAAAGATTTTTTACTAAATTTTAATGCATTGACAGGCGCAAAACTTTGCCGGTGCATCTCACATGCGCCATGCGTTTGTAATGCAGCCAAATGCTTTTTCGTGGGATACCCTTTGTGTTGATCAAATCCATAGAGTGGAAAACACTCATGCAGTCTTTGCATTTCTTTATCGCGTGCGGTCTTAGCTAAAATCGAGGCTGCTGAGATTTCGGGTATCAGGCTGTCACCTCTAATGATTGTGCGTACTGAGCATTTTAGCCGTGGGCTCTGATTTCCATCGACCAGCACCAAATCCGGTACGAAAGGTAAGCTTTCTACAGCGCGTTTCATCGCGAGCAAACTTGCTTGCAGAATATTTAGCTGATCAATTTCTTGCACCGAGGCAGAAGCAATTGCCCATGCTTCGGCATATTTTTTGATAGCGATTGCCAGCACTTCACGCTTTTTCTCACTCAGTTCTTTGGAATCAGCTAATCCGGCTATTTTGTGGGCAGCATTGAGCACAACACACGCTGCATAAACGGGGCCAGCTAATGGGCCTCTGCCAGCTTCGTCTACTCCGCAAATAACACCAACCGCACTGAAAGTGTCAATATTTTTCTCCGCTAATTGTGCTGCTGATATGCACCAGCATCATACAAATTACAATCTGATAGCTTAACGGCTATACATTTCTCGCAGTGCACATCAGCGTAGCTTCAGTGACGAGCTGTCCATCGACTTCAGCGCGGGCTGAATATTTCCATAGCCCCTTTATTTGCCGTTCTATGGCAACCTTAAGAATTAATTGATCACCAGCCATCACGGGTTTTTTAAAACGAACACCGTCTATTCCGACAAAATAATAAACTGTATCGTCTTTGTTGATTGTATCTACCGTTCTCATCGTCAGAATGGCTGCAGCCTGAGCTAAAGCCTCAACAATCAGGACCCCCGGCATGACCGGATAATGCGGGAAATGCCCCGAAAAGAATGGTTCATTGATGGAAACATTTTTTAATGCAACGATATCCTTGCCGACTTCGTAAGAGATTACTTTGTCCACCAATAAAAGCGGGTAGCGATGCGGCAGGTATTTTAAGATTTCGTGAATATTCATGGAATTCATACTATTTTCCTTTTAATCCAAGATATTTAGTGAGGGCACTGGAACAGAATGCATTGTATTTTTTCCTATTCATTTTCAAGCACATTAATAACTTTATCTGTAATATCAATACGTTGACTTCTGTAAACGGAATCCTGGAGCTGCAATATCAGATCATATTTTTCTGTTTCAGCAATTTTGCTGATCGCTCGATTGGTTCGTTCCAAAATGACACTGTATTCTTCATTCTGGCGTACATTTAAGTCTTCTCGCATTTGCCTTTGCGCGCGTTGATATTCACGACTCAGATTGGCAAGATTTCTTTCTAAATTACGCCGTTCGGTTTCTTCCATGGCGGTGCTGTTTTTTTCAAGCTTGTCTTGCAATGTTTTGGCTTGAACAGCCATTTTCTTGATATCTTCATCACGCGGCACAAATTCCTGATCTATTTTTTTCTGTGCCTGAATTGCCGGCAAGGATTCGCGCAAAATTTTCTCTGTATTTACCACGCCTATTTTGACATCCCCGGCAAAAACCATAACGGGTAAATTGATTGATACTATGGTTATAAAAACTATAACCATAGTGCCCCACTGATCGATTCGTTTTAGACCATTCACTGGATAGGATCTCAACTAATTTTAGAATTGTTGCCCAAACATAAATTGGAAAGCTTGCAATCTATCAACAGGCTGGTCGTTCAAGGGTTCGGCAATACTGACTTTCAGTGGCCCCATCGGCGAAACCCAAGTGAGCGCAATGCCAGCCGAATAACGTATTAAATTAAGGTCAATATTTCTTGCAAATACAGTACCGCCATCTATGAATGCGCTTAAACGAAGTGATCTATCCTCTTTCATGAAGGGAACTGGGAAGAGCACTTCGATATTGCCGACTACGCGCTTGCTGCCGCCTAATGAAAGATTTCTATCATCGCGAGGACCCAAGGAATTCAAATCATAGCCCCGCACGGAATTATTACCCCCGGCAAAGAAGTTCTTGAAAAAAGGCAGTGAACGTCCGGTATACCCGTCCCCGTACCCAAATTCACCATTCAGCATCAGAGTAAGATTATCTGTAATTGGGTAGAACCATTTCTGATGGTAACTTATTTTATAATAATCCAAATCTCCGCCGGGTACACTGACTTCACCAAATAGCCGGTGCGTTGTTCCTGAAGTGGTCCAAATAGCACTGTCACGGCGATCACGTGCCCAACTGAGCGTGAGTGGAAAATTGTTGGTCGATTTTCCAAACTCGGTAACGAAATCTTTATTGCGTTGCGGGCTGTCAGCAAAAACGCCTAGCACTGTATTTTCTGCTGCCAGACCTATAGATACGATATCATTTTCAGCGATCGGTATGCCGAGCCGGACACCTGCACCGACAGTTTCGGTTTTGAATGTACCGACACGGGATAGGGGCCGTGTATCCAGGTCACGTTTGTAGACATCAAAGCCGAGACTTACTCCGTTTACTGTAAAATAGGGATTGGTAAATGAAGCGGCATAGGTTTTGTTAATGGCGCCTGTATTGACATCAAGGCTAAAAAAGTTACCGGTACCAAAAATATTGTTCTGTGAAATTGAGCCGTTCAAAATTATGCCTTGACGATCAGAATACCCTGCACCAAACATGATTGATCCGGTTGGTCTTTCTTCTACTTTGACATTGATATCCACCTGATCGGTTTTATTGGGCACAGCGGGCGTTTCCACATTAACACTGTTAAAGAAAAATAATCGGTCAACGCGTTGTCTGGAAATGTTAATATTTTTAGTGGAATGCCAAGCACCTTCCATTTGACGAAACTCACGACGTATCACCTCGTCGCGCGTACGATCATTGCCGGTAAGGTTGATACGTCGGATATAGACACGTCGGCCTGGATCAATAAAGAATGTAAATGCCACTTGCCGTTTTTCGTGATCCAATTCCGGTGATGCATTGATATTGGCAAATGCATAGCCGTCATCACCTAAGCGGTCGGTAATTAATTTAGTGGATTCGGTCAATTTTTGGCGTGCAAATACTTCTCCAGCCTTTAGTAATATCAGTTTACGTATCTCTTCTTCCGGCACTAAGAGTTCTCCGGCTACATTAATATCGGAAACTGTGTATTGGGCACCTTCGGTAATATTGATCGTGATATAGATATCGCGCAAGTCTGGCGTTATGGAAACTTGAGTGGATTCAATATTAAATTCGAGATAACCTCGATCAAGATAATAAGACCGGAGTGTCTCTAAATCGGCGGATAATTTCTGTTTTGAATACTGATCATTTTTGGTGAACCAGCTTAATAAGTCAGGTTTCCGGAGGACAAGTAAACCGCGTAACTCACGATCTTTAAATTTTTCGTTACCGACAAAATTTATTTTCTTAATTCTGGCTGTCCGGCCTTCACTGATATCAAAATTAATTGCAACACGATTACGTTCCAATGGGGTAGTCGTTGTCGTGATTTTGACGGCATATTTTCCTCGGCTGATATATTGGCGTTTTAATTCTTGTTCGGCTCTGTCCAAAAGCGAGCGGCTGAAAATACGCGATTCCGATATGCCGGCTTGTTTTAAGCCTTCTAGCAGTTTATCTTTCTCAAACTCTTTTGCACCATTAATACTAATTTGTGCGATAGCCGGTCGTTCTTCAACTTCTACGATTAGAACGCCATTCTCAGATTTTAATTTTACGTCTTTGAAGAATCCGGTTGCATAGAGTGCCTTGATCGCTTCTGTTGCCTTTTCTTCATCAAGTGTATCGCCTACTTTAACAGGAAGATAGCTGAATACCGTACCGGCCTCAGTGCGTTGTATGCCTTCAACGCGAATATCCTTAACAATGAAAGAATCGCCGGCCCAGGATGAGAAAGCATAAAAGAAGCTGACAAGTGCTACAAAATACCGGAATTTCATTATCTAACCAGTAATAAGCCGATTAATATCGTTATAGATGGCAAATGTCATGAGTGTAAACAGCAAGGTTAAACCGATTTTTTGCCCAATCAAAATAGTTTTGTCAGAAAGAGGGCTTCCTTTAATTATTTCAATAAGATAATACATTAAATGCCCGCCATCTAGAATTGGGATTGGCAGTAAGTTCAGAACACCGATACTGACACTGATCAGCGCAAGAAATGCCAGATAGGATACCAATCCAATCTGCGCAGATTGACCGGCATAGTCGGCAATTGAAATCGGCCCGCTGATATTCTTCCAAGATACATCGCCGGTAATCATTTTGGATAACATTTGTAATGTCAGTATGGTTGTTTCCCAAGTCTTCTCAATAGCTTTCTGGAATGCTTTGCCGGGAGGATAGCTGACTGTGACAAGCAATTCTTCAAATTCGGACTGATTAACCACGGGTGCTACGCCGATCTTACCCACTTGCTTGCCATTTTCTGTAGTTTTCTCCGGTGTAATGGCAATTAATATGACTTGATTATTACGCAAAATATCTAGCTCCAGGGTGTTCTCCGGGTTTGTGCGTATCTGTTGAACAAAGTCCATCCAGGTATGAGTTTCAGTATCATTGACAGCTAAAATTTCATCGCCTGCTAACAAACCGGCATGCTGACCAGCACCATCGGCAACTACTTGTCCGATAACCGGCTTCAGAATAGGTTGATAGCTGCTAAGACCGACAATTCCTAGGAAATTTTCATTGAGCTTATCCGGGTCAATATGACTTAAATCCAGTTGCCGCCAATTGATTTCGCCATTTTTATTAATGGTTTGTACTTTTACGTTTGCTGATTGATCAATGGCATAGCGTAATAAGGTCCAACGAGCATCTTGCCAACTGGCAACCGATTCGTTCTCGATAGTGACAATGGTTTCACCTTGCTCAAAATTTGCATACGCAGCAGGAGAGGCGGGCTCTATTGGACCAAGCACTGGTTTCATCCCATTCACACCTAGAATGAAGAGTAGCCAGTATAAGATAATAGCTAGCAAAAAATTGGCAATGGGACCAGCTGCAACAATGGCAAAACGGCGTGCTACCGGTTGACGGTTAAATGCGCGGGGTAAATCTTCATGCGCTACTTTTCCTTCATTCTCATCCAGCATCTTGACATAGCCGCCCAGTGGAATGGCTGCAATGACCCATTCTGTTTTGTCTTTTCCCAAACGCTTGCGGAAAATGGGTTGGCCAAAACCGATGCTGAACCGTAATACTTTTACGCCATTCCAGCGTGCTACCAGATAATGACCAAATTCATGAAATGTAATCAGTATGCCTAAGGCAATAATGAAAGAAATGATAGTATAAGCTATTGTCATATCAGGGAAGTACGTGAAAAGTGCGTCTATGGGAAGATTTTAACTGCACGATACTATCATTATCAATGAAAAATTAAATCGAGTCATGGCAGGCAGTTTTTCTCACTTTTTACTGCAGATTTGCAAGCCACTCGCGTGCTACGTCGCGAGCCAGAGTGTCTGTTTTCAATACATCCTCTAATGTTGTCATATCTTCTTGTTGTACTGTTTGCATAACATGTTCAATCATAGCTGGGATGGCAGTAAACTTCATGCGTTCTTTAAGAAAGGATTCTACAGCAATCTCATTTGCGGCATTGAGTACTGCAGGCATATTTCCGCCTGACGCAAGCGCTTGGTAGGCTAATCCCAGGCATGGAAATCTTTTAAAATCAGGTTCCTCAAAATCAAGATGCGCAACTTTGAACATATCTAAAGCGGGCACTCCGCTTTCTATCCGTTCGGGATAACCCATCGCGTGCGCAATTGGAGTACGCATGTCAGGATTACCCAATTGCGCTATGACAGAGCCATCGACATAGGCAACCATCGAATGAATCACACTTTGTGGATGAATTACGACCTGAATTTTATCTGGAGGTGCATCAAACAACCAATGCGCTTCAATTACTTCCAATCCTTTATTCATCATGGTGGCAGAGTCGACAGAAATCTTCTGTCCCATGTCCCAATTGGGGTGCGCACAGGCCTGTTCTGGCGTTACTTTTTCCAGCGTAGCTAACGGTGTACACCGAAATGGTCCACCCGAAGCAGTGAGTAGTATGCGGCTGATGCCGTTCGTGGATAAGTTACCATTGAAATGGTGTGGTAGAGATTGATAAATTGCATTGTGTTCGCTATCGATAGGTAGCAGTGTTGCGTTGTTTTGTTTGACCAGATCCATGAAAATACGTCCGGCCATCACCAGAGTCTCTTTATTGGCAAGCAATACAAGTTTCCCGGTTCGAGCCGCAGCAAATGTTGGACGAATACCGGCAGCACCTACAATTGCTGCCATCACAGCATCCACTTCAGGAAGAGAAGCTACCTTTTCCAATGATTCAATACCCGATAATACTTCGGTATCTATCCTGGCTGCCTGAATTGCGTTGGCCAATTGCTCCGCACTGTCTCTATCCAGCATTACCGCATAACGCGGCTGGAAGCGTTGGCATTGCGAGAGCATTTTTTCAACATTTTGATTGGCAGTTAATGCAAATGCCCGAAAGCGGTTAGGGTGGCGTGCTATCACATCCAGTGTGCTCTCTCCAATGCTGCCGGTGGAGCCGAGTATCGTTATTTGGCGGACAGTTTTCATAAATCAGGCGAATAAAAAATAAGTAGTGCCAATATGGCGAATGGCAGTGAAGAAGTCAAAGCATCAATCCGATCCAGTATTCCACCATGCCCTGGCAGAATATTTCCGCTATCCTTGACATTGGCATAGCGTTTTATCAATGATTCGTACAAATCACCGATGATGCCTAATATGGCCATCAATAACAGCAGTGGTAGCAACTTTGCAGCTAAAGATTCTTCATTAAGCCAGAAATCCCAAATCAAGCCATAAATTAATACAGCAATTAAAGCACCGGCGACGCCTTCCCAAGTTTTATTCGGACTAATAGTGGGCGCAAGTTTGTGCTTGCCAAACGATCGTCCGGTAAAATAAGCTGCTGTATCGGAAATCCAGATGGTTGCCATAAAGCCTAGTAAAAGTAATGGACTGATAGCACGTAACTGATAGAGCGCAAGACAGGTTGGTAACAACAGCATCCAGCCGATTAGCATCCAGATATATGGGCTTTTAACAAGAAAGAGCTGCTTCAGATATAACGGTGCACATACTATCCAGAATGCAGCTGACAATATATATATCCACATTGGATCTGACGAGTAGGCGTCGACTTTTACAGATTCACTTAATTGAAACAATAATTCTCCACCTGCCAAAGTCGTGAGTAACATAAAAAATATCGTATTTCTGACAGAAAATCTAGCCAATTGACTCCATTCTCGGGATCCGATAACCGTCAGAGCAAGTAACAAAGTAGCCCAAAAAATATCTTGCAGGAAAAATAATGCCGAGAGGAATAAAGGCAATGCGACAATTGCTGAGAGAATGCGGGCTTTAAGCATTTAAAATTTTCTTCTTATCCTTTAGCAGATATGCCCATTTGAATTTGTTCGCTTGTGCAACCAAACCGGCGCTCTCGCTCCTGATACGATTGAATGGCTAACTCCAGTTCATGTTCGTCAAAGTCAGGCCATAGCGTATTGGTAAAATATAATTCTGTATAAGCAAGTTGCCATAATAAAAAATTACTGACCCGGCATTCTCCGCCAGTGCGAATAAACAAATCCGGCTCAGGAGCATAGCTCATAGAAAGGTATTGCGCCAGGTTTTCTTCTTCAAAATTAAGTGGTAAATTCGTTGATTGCACAATCATTTTTCGCATGGCCTGCATGATATCCCAACGGCCGCCGTAGTTGGCTGCTATGGTAAATGTGAGGCGTGTATTTTCGGCAGTCAGTTGTTCGCCAATCTGAATGGATTCTATGATCTTAGGATCAAATTTTGATAAATCACCGATTACTTTAAAATGAATGCCATTTTCATGGAGCTTTGTAATTTCTTGTTCTAAAGCACTAAGGAAAAGTTGCATCAAAGAGGTAACTTCGTCAGTAGGGCGCCGCCAGTTTTCACTGCTAAAAGCAAATAGAGTGAGATAGGAAATATTGCGTTCCATGCAAGACTTAATAATACCACGAACCGTTTCAACACCTTGTTTATGTCCAGCAATACGGGGTAAGTAGCGATTCTGAGCCCATCGGCCATTACCATCCATGATAATAGCGATATGTTTTGGGATTGATCCTGTTTCAGGTATCTCTCGGGTTGAGCTCGGGCCTTGAGGCATATCAAACAGCCATCAATTCGGCTTCTTTAACTTGTAAAACTTTATCGATCTCTGTGATATACCGGTCAGTAAGCTTCTGGATATCATCTTGGCCACGACGCTCATCATCTTCCGATACTTCTTTGGATTTTAATAACTCTTTTAAGTGAGCATTCGCATCGCGGCGAATATTACGCATGGCAACACGGACAGCTTCCGCTTCATGTTTTACCACTTTGATAAGATCACGGCGCCGCTCTTCTGTGAGAGCAGGCATTGGTACACGAATAGTTTCACCCACCGGCATCGGATTTAAACCCAAGTCAGACTCACGAATTGCCTTTTCAATTGCACCGCCCATTTTCTTTTCCCAAGGGATAACGCCAATCGTGCGTGCATCGATTAGATTGATATTCGCTAATTGGTTAATCGGCGTTTGCGCACCATAATAATCAACCGTGACATGATCCAATAGCCCAGTATGAGCTCGGCCACTTCTGACTTTACTCAAATCTACTTTCAATGCTTCCAGGCTTTTTTGCATTTTCTGTTCAGCAGATTTCTTTACATCGGCAATCATAATATCTATTCCTTTCGCATCTGTTCTCAGGAAGCTAACTATTTTTGAATCAGATTGTTACCAAGGTTCCTTCATCTTCTCCCGTGATTATACGTTTTAGAGCCCCGGCCTTGAAAATACTAAATACATTCAGCGGCAATTTCTGATCACGGCATAATGTTAACGCCGTTGCATCCATTACTTGCAAATTTTTGGCAATAGCTTCATCAAAAGATAATTTATGGAAACGAGTTGCATCCGAATCAATTTTTGGGTCGCTGGTATAAATACCATCCACCTTTGTTGCTTTAAGCATGATATCCACATTCATTTCCATGCCACGTAAAGCAGCTGCGGTATCGGTAGTAAAAAAAGGATTGCCCGTTCCTGCTGCAAAAATCACTATCCTACCATCTTTCAGATAACGCATTGCTCGTCCGCGGATATAAGGCTCTACCACCTGCTCGATTCGCAAAGCTGATTGTATGCGCGGCACCAGCCCAACCAATTTCATGGCATCTTGCAGGGCTAAAGCATTCATCACAGTGGCTAACATACCCATATAATCTGCGGTAACACGCTCAAGCCCATCATTGGCTGATTTCATGCCGCGAAAGATATTCCCACCGCCTACAACAATTGCAATTTCAACGCCAAGTTTGCTAACTTCTTCAATTTCAGAAACAATTCTTCCCATTACGGTATGGTTAATACCATATTTGTCTTCGCCCATTAGGGCTTCGCCGGATAGCTTTAGCAAAATACGTTTATAAGTAACAGTGGTCATTGATTATAAATTTGAGAATTATGGTAGTTTGCTTTATTTGGCTTGTTCCATCTGTGCCTTTACTTCTTCTGCAAAATTTTCAGATTTCTTTTCTATTCCTTCGCCGACGATGAACATTGTAAAACTATTTACTTTGGCAGATTTCTTTGCCAATAATTTTTCTATAGTTTGCTCTGGATCTTTAACAAAAGGCTGACCTAGCAAAGTTATTTCGGCTAAATATTTTGCAATGCGGCCATCAACCATTTTCTCAATAATATTTGCTGGTTTTCCACTTTCGGCAGCCTGAGCTGTATAAATCTGGCGTTCATGCTCCAATACATCTGCAGACACCTGCTCTTTTGATACACACATCGGCTTACTTGCGGCAATATGCATCGCGATATCCTTGCCTAATGTTTCGTCGCCACCGACATAATCTACCATCACGCCAATCTTGGTTCCATGCAGATAATAAGCCAGTTGTCCTTTTGTTACGTGACGTCCGCACCGGCGAATACTGATGTTCTCTCCCAATTTCATAATCAATGCTTTGCGAACTGTCTCTATGGTTTCGCCAGTTGACAACGACGCATCGCTGAGCGCTGAAATTTCGGTCAAGTTCTTTGTTGCAATAAGCTCAGCCAGTCTTTTGGCAAAATCAATAATGTCCTCATTTCTGGCAACAAAATCTGTCTCACAATTAACTTCAACCAGCGCGCCACATTGACCGTCTGCTGAGACATAGGTACCAATTACACCTTCGGCTGCGATTCGGCCTGCTGCCTTACTTGCTTTGGCACCACTTTTGATTCTCAACAGATCTTCTGCTGCTTTCATATCGCCGTTAGTCTCCGCCAAGGCTTTTTTGCAATCCATCATGCCAAGCCCGGTCATCTCACGCAATTCTTTTACCATGCTTGCGGTAATATCCGCCATATTTACTCCAGATACAAAATTTAGTTTATGAATAGGATATAGATATTTATTAAGACAAAGATATGCTTATCATAAAGGCTATTATTAATTTATAAAGCCAGTATGCTAATACAAATGCAGAATTATCGTCTTTTACTCGGCTTCTGCACTCATTTCCACGATTTCCTGAATAGATTGATTACGTCCTTCAAGAACAGCATCGGCTGCGCCACGAGCATATAAACGTATTGCCCGGCTTGAATCATCATTTCCAGGAATCAGGTATTGCAATCCATCTGGATTATGATTGGTATCGATAACGCCAATTACCGGGATGCCAAGTTTCTTGGCTTCTGTGATAGCGCCTTTTTGATATCCAACATCTATAACAAATAACGCATCCGGCAGGCCTTTCATATCTTTGATACCACCTAAGCTACTATTGAGCTTATCCAATTCTCGATGAAGATCGAGCGCTTCTTTTTTTACAAGTTTGTCTAACGTCCCATCTTGAACCATTGTTTCCATATCTTGTAAGCGCTTAATGGATTGTTTGATGGTTTTGAAATTAGTTAACATGCCGCCTAACCAGCGTTGATCCACATAGGGGGATCCACATCGCGTTGCTTCTTCGCGTACAATATCGCGTGCTTGCCGCTTAGTGCCTACAAACAAGATAACCCCTTTGTTTGCTGATAGTTGACGCACGTATTTCATGGCTTCTTCATACATCACCAAGGTCTTTTCTAGATTGATGATATGGATTTTATTTCGATGGCCGAAGATATAAGGCGCCATTTTCGGATTCCAGAAACGTGTCTGATGCCCAAAATGAACGCCTGCTTCCAACATTTGACGCATAGTTACTGATGACATAAATATTCTCCATTAGGATTGAGCCTCCATTCATCCCAGCCGCTCTAATTTGTTTTAGGGCATTTAGACAAATGTGCGAATTTAATTTGACCTGCATACCATGCACTCTCACGTAGATAGTCAAATTATCATTGCATTATAGCATTTTCTTATGCTTACTCAAGCTGACAAGATTTGAATGAAGAGATGAAGATGGTGTTTATAGTTCGAGGGAGTACTTTACTGCTGTAATATCAAACGTGATCGAAGACCATATTATGATTTGAAGACGGCGTTGGCAATTCTCAAGTAATACAAGATGAGTTTCCCATTTTCATTCTTAAGCGGGCAATATCGTTGATTCTGATGTGTTTATTATCAACGGTAATGATATCCTCGTCTTGTAATTTAGAGAAAGCACGGCTGACAGTTTCTAACTTAAGACCAAGATAGCTGCCAATTTCCTCGCGAGTCATACGCAGGTTGAAATCGGATTCGGAATAACCACGCACAAGAAAGCGGCGCGACAAATTCAGCAGAAAAGTTGCTAAACGTTCTTCAGCTTTCATGCTGCCCAGTAACAACATAACGCCATGATCCCGCACTATTTCACGACTCATCATTTTATGAAAATGGCGCATAAGGGACGGGATAATTCGGCTGATTTCTTCTAATTTGGCAAAGGGAATTTCACATACTTCGCTATCTTCAAGAGCAATCGCATCACAAGTGTGTGTGTCTGTGCTGATAGCGTCCAAACCCAGCAATTCTCCAGTCATATGAAAACCGGTAACTTGCTGCCGTCCATCTTGTTCAAGAACGCAAGTTTTTAGAAATCCGCTACGAATAGCAAATAATGATTGGAATTTTGCACCTGTGTGATGCAGATAACCGCCTCGCTGAATCTTGCGTTTATGACTTACCACATCACCCAAAACTTGAATTTCATCATCATTAAGGCCGACCGGCAAACATAGTTCACGCAGACTACAAGTAGCACAACTTGATCTTATGTGCGAGATATCAAGATGATTACGAAGTGGAGTATTGTGAAGCAAAGTATTTTCCGAACGTAGGGAATTACATTTTTAGAGAATTACATTTCAGTGTTTTGATTGATCTGAATCAAAATTAATATTTTTGATTCAATTACAATTTTACCGATTTTATTAAAAAGTAGATATTCTTTTTTGACATTGCGTTGTGAATAGATGTGTGATTGAGCGGGGTGGTCGGCGCGTGATGTTATTTGATCCAATTTTCTTTAGGCTACATTCTTCACAAAGTGAGATCCCCAGTGCATCCATTGTTTTTTTCCGGCCTATCTTCTGATTTGTCTAAAATCAATTCAGATCTTATTCGCCGTTTTGGGGGCAATTATTCTGACTATCGTCTGTATCCAGGCACAGATTATTTTTTTGAAGCATTTGATGCACACGCCTATTCATCCTGGCTGAGTAATCGCAAATCGGGACACTTGCGCCGCCCCTTATCGTTGTATGTGCATATTCCATTTTGCACTTCTTTATGTTTTTATTGCCATTCTAATCAGATCATTCCCAATGATGATGACATAAAAATATATCTTGATTACTTGGTACACGAAATTAGACTTCAAGGACAATTTCTCAAAGACGACCCAAAAGTTGAGCAATTATATTTTGGAGGAGGAACCCCAACCCTCCTGAGTGATACTCAGTTAAGTGACATTATGAAAGAAATCCGCCAAAATTTTAATTTGGTAGAAGAGGGAGAATATTGTATAGAGATTGATTCACGGCAAATTACGCCTGTTTCTCTTCAGTCATTGAATGAAATGGGATTTAATTGCGCGATTATTGGTGTTCAGGATTTTGACTATCTGGTACAGCAATCCATACAACGCCTACAAACAGAAGATACTACGTTGCGTGCCATAGGTGACGCGCAACATGCCTGTTTTAAAACGGTCAGAATTGAATTGATTTACGGATTACCGAAACAAACTGTAAAGAAGTTTGAATACACCTTGGGAAGAATCATTTCTGCGAGCCCAAATCAAATAAACTTATTTAATTATCTGCACTTACCGGAAAAATTCAAGCCCCAGCGAAACATCAATCAAGAAGATTTACCCGATACAGAAACCCGGCTTGAGATGCTGTTGTTTGCAATTGCTCGATTAACAGATGCCGGTTATAGCCATATTGGCATGAATCTTTTTGCCAAGCGCGACGACCAATTGATCATAGCGCAGCGGCAAGGTGGGCTTCATTATGGTTTGCAAGGATATTCAATTCATCCTGATGGTGATCGTATTGCATTAGGTCTATCTGGAATTGGATGCATTGGTCCAACCTTAAATCAGAATCATTGTGATCTTCTGCAATACTATGACAAACTGGATCGAAATATCCTACCCATTTTACGAGGCATTGAATTAAGTGCCGATGATCTGATACGGCGTTCCGTGATGCAAGCACTGATTTGTCATTCAGTACTCTCATTTGAATCAGTGGAAATTTATTTTCCAATTGAGTTCAAGCACTACTTTGCAACAGAGTTAACCGAGCTTTTAGTGTATGAGCAAGCTGGTTTGATAACATTAGATGATGATGAGATCGTTGTGACAGCTATGGGGCAGTTGCTACTGAGCAGTACTTGCGGAGTTTTTGATAAATATTTGCGCGCCAATCAGCAGCGCAGAAATAACTCGATGCTCCTATGAATTTATTTTGCCTGGGCGATCCGCTGGGATTCCCAGGCAAGAAAAAATTATTTGACTTCGCTGTTAGTTAAAACATATTCCGCTAAACGATCTGCAGCCTCGCCCTGAATATTCTTGAATGCGGGCATTCTCATACTTCCCGATTGAAATTTCTTGATAACCGCATCCTTATTGGCAACTTTCTCACTGAGTATCATGGCAACGTTTGCACTTAAAGGTTTATGGCATTCGGTACAAGCCGTGCTAAAGATCTGTTCACCAGTCGCGCCGGCTGGCGGGGTATAGTCTTTACTAGCGCCACAACCGGCTAATATAAGCAGCGCCGATAGTGTTAATGCAAAATTTAATTTTTTCATTTTATAACTCCAGTTCGTTTTAGTTCAAATAATATCGAGAAAGATCTCGACCCAAGATCTATATATAAATTGTTATTTAAGGGCACTTCTAAAAATCCAAATTTCGTCACAATACTTTGTTACTTGAAAAAAGTTTCCTTACATATCAAACATATGCTGCGTAACCATTTTTTCTCGTGCCTCGTGTAGTTTAGAGCTTTGAGTTTTTAGAAGCACCCTTAAGAAATATTAATCAAGCTTCACAATTTAGCTGACCTAACATACCTACTAATGTGACAACTTGTCAAACAAATGTTTTTTAAAATCTATTAATCAGTACGGATTGATTTCTTATACGCTTCATCTATAAGAGATGCTCGGTATTGTTACGAAATTCAACAAAATCGCAGCCATCATAAAATTGAATCTTCTTCAATAATCAAGGGATTTTTAGCTAAAAAAACAACGCTGGCTGTTATTTCTTTGATGCCATTCTTTTTCTTTACAATTTCTTAACATTTGGCATGCTAGTGTGCGCGCTGACGCAATAAAAATATGATCAGAATTTCTTAATTCTTAACTTAGGTTCTTAAATCTTAATTAGAATTAGCTGTAATAACACCACTCATGATAGTTGTTTTTCTTGACACTTTCTTGACAATTACTATGCTAATGTGCGCGACAGCGTAATAAGAACGATATCGATTTATTAGTGAAAGAATGGCGTGTTTTTTGAAAAGATAGAGTAAGCAGCTACTAACAATCAATACTACGTGAGTTGATGCATGCTGTATTCAGAATACATTTACTAACTGTTTTACGGAATCAAATTAATTTGAAAAGGAGATTGCATGTTTAAGAAAATAAACAAATTTATTACATTGGCAGCGCTTGGTTTGGCTTTTAGTAATCCAGCTGTTGCAGACAATACCGTAGAAGATTTTCAAGTATGGGGAAATGCGACAGCACTGGGTAATTTTGGTTTCATAAATCCTCAGAATCCTGACTTGAAAAAATTCAGATGGTGGATGGAAGGACAGGGACGTTTTGGTAATGATGCCACTCAATTTACTCAATCCCTAATACGTCCCGGTTTAGGATATGCGGTCACTGATAAAATTGTTGTGTGGGCAGGTTATGCGTGGGCACCCACAGCTGAACCGCTAGCGGCGCGTCCATTTAATGAGCACCGGATTTGGCAACAAGTGACTTGGGCTGATAATTTTTCATTCGGCAGGTTGTCGACACGAAGCCGTTTTGAGCAACGATTCTTCGACCATAATGCGCCCATTGCTGGTAATGATGATGTAGGTCATCGATTCCGCCAATTAGTTAAGCTAGCGGTTCCAATGCCAACAATAGATCCAAATCTTAGTTTTATCGTTCAAAGTGAATTGTTTATCGCCATGAATACCGTTGATAATCCTGCTTTTATTTCCCGTGGCTACGATCAGAACCGTGCCTTCGTTGGACTGGGTTATAAAGTCAATCAGTTTGCTACCGTTGAAGTGGGTTACATGAACCAATTCATCAACAGACCGCATAGCGCTCGTGCTGATCAAATGATGCATAATTTTGTAGCTAATTTGTTCCTGAATTTTTAATCAAATAATTTGACCATAGTATTTTTGTGGCATGTCATTCAATGTTTCTTAGAGCCGATTAACTTTCTAAACTTTAGAAAGTTAATCGGCTAAAATTTTTCCACACGCCTTGTTACCTTAGCAGGTGATTATCAACCGGCTTCTCGCATTCCTACTTCTGCTCCTTTTATTGAATCTAACCAAACTCAAGAAATAGTAATATTTCTTACCATTTTCTATTACTATACTGCTCCTTTCTGATCACAAATTAATACATGCACGATTTTAAGCCCGGTCAGCGTTGGATTTGTGATGCTGATTTGCAATTGGGTCTTGGTACTGTTCAAACTGTTGAACACCGGATTGTCAGTATCAGCTTTAAGGCAGCGGGCGAAACCCGCTCCTACGCCAAGCTTTCTGCACCGCTAACGCGTGTTATTTTCAAAGCAGGCGATAGCATCAGCAGTCATGACGGTATTCCATTGAAAGTCATTCGTGTTAATGAGCGTGATGGTTTAATTGTCTACTTAGGCGAGCGCGAAGGAGGCGGCCGGATTGAACTGGCCGAAGCACAGTTAGCGCATCACCTGCAACTGAATCGCCCATCGGAACGTTTGTTTGCGGGTCAATTTGATCGAGATAAATGGTTTCAGATTCGCTATCAATCTTTGTTGATACGCAACCAACTGGCAAACAAACCGCTGTATGGGTTGGTAGGTACCCGCACCAATCTGATTCCGCACCAACTCTATATCGCGCACGAAGTTGCGCGCCGTTATGCGCCGCGTGTTCTGCTGGCTGACGAAGTGGGCCTGGGGAAAACCATCGAGGCCGGGCTGATTTTGCACCAGCAATTGCTGACCGAGCGCGCCGAGCGCGTGCTCATCGTAGTTCCGGAAACCTTGATTCACCAATGGCTGGTGGAAATGTTGCGGCGTTTCAATTTGCAATTCAGTATTTTTGACGAAGCGCGCTGTTTGTCGCTGGAAGAAAGCGACGAAGACGAAGAAGGCGGAAAAGATCAGCAAGGCGAAAATCCGTTTCAAAGCGAGCAATTGGTGCTGTGCAGCCAGCATTTTCTGCGGCAAAATCCGAAGCGCTTTCAGCAAGCGCTGGAAGGCCGCTGGGATTTGCTGGTGGTCGACGAAGCGCATCATTTGCACTGGTCGCCACAAGCCGCCAGCCCGCAATACGCCATGATTGAGCAACTGGCCATGCGCACGCGGGGGGTGCTGCTATTGACCGCGACCCCGGAGCAATTGGGTAAAGCCAGCCACTACGCCCGCCTGCGTCTGCTCGACCCGCACCGCTTCAGCAGTTTTTCCGAGTTTATCATCGAGGAGCAATCGTACGAACCGATCGCAAAAGCGGTAGAAGCCTTGCTCGAAGGCCGGACATTAAACGATGACACGCGTCAGCTCATCGCGGACGTGCTCGACCCAACCCAAGCGCAAACATTGCTGGCGGAGCTGCAAAACCAGCAAGCCCGGATTAAGCTGGCGGAATTATTGCTCGACCGGCACGGCACCGGGCGCATCCTGTTCCGCAACACCCGTGCGGCGGTCAAAGGATTTCCCGAACGCAAACTGGTGGCCAGTCTGCTGCCGTTACCGGCGGAATACCTGCCAAGCCTGGTGACGTTTGAAACCACGCCGTTATCCAAACCGCAATTGCTGCTATGCCCGGAACTGATCTACCAAGTGCCATGCGAAGAGGATCAACCGTACTGGACCGAAATCGACCCGCGCGTGAATTGGCTGATTGCCACGCTCAAGCGCGTGAAACCGGAAAAAGTGCTGGTCATCGCCGCCAATGCGCAAACCGCACGCGATCTGGCGCAAGCGATGAAACAATCGACCGGGCAATTTATTCCGGTATTTCACGAGAGCATGAGTTTGATTGAGCGCGACCGCGCCGCAGCGTTCTTTGCCGATAAGGAAACCGGCGGTCAGGTGCTGATCTGCTCGGAAATCGGCAGCGAAGGCCGCAATTTCCAGTTTGCGCATCATCTCGTGCTGTTCGATCTGCCGCTCAATCCCGATTTGCTGGAACAGCGCATTGGCCGCTTGGATCGCATCGGCCAGACGGAAACCATTCAAATCCATGTGCCCTATCTGGAGAACAGCGCGCTGGCGGTAATGTTCCATTGGTACCATGAAGGTTTGAATGCGTTCGAAAAAACCTGCCCAGCCGGTCAAACCGTGTTTGTAAAAGTGGAAGACCCGCTCATCGCCGCGCTGCATCAACGCCAAACCCAGGCGGAAGCGCTGACCGGATTAATCGGTATCACGCAAACGGCGCATCAGGCATTGAACGAAGCACTCGAGCGCGGGCGCGATAAGTTGCTCGAATACAACTCGTTCCGGCCTAGCGCGGCGGAACAGCTCACGCAAGCCGCGCACACGCAGGATGACGATCCAGTGCTGCCGGAATATATGGAAACGGTGTTCGATTGTTGCGGCGTGCATATCGAAGACCACCGTACCGGCAGTTATTTGATCGAGCCGAGCGAACACATGAGCATGCCGTTTCCCGGCTTGATGGACGAAGGCTCGGTCATCACCTATTCACGCGATGTCGCACTGGCCAATGAGGATATGCACTTCCTGACGTGGGAACACCCGATGGTCACGCACGCGATGGAACGGATTCTGAGCCACGAAAGCGGTAACGCCGTGGTGGTGGCGCTGAAACACAAACAAGTACAACCCGGCACCTTGCTGCTGGAAACGCTGTTTGTGCTCGAAGCAAGCGGGCACAACGTACAACAAAGCAACCGCTACCTGCCGCCTGCGGTAATCCGCATTTTATTGGATGAACAAGGCAACGGCGACTATCCGCACCTCAACCACAATGCGATCAATCAGCACCTGCAACCGGTCGCGACCGGCATCGCCAAGCAGGTGATTCAACTGAAAGAAGACGCGATCCGCGAATTATTGACCGCGAGCGAACAGCAAGCGAGCGCGCAAGCCCCGCAACTCATCGCCGAAGCGGATGCGCGCATCCAGCAAACCTTCACCCCGGAAATCGAACGTCTCAAAGCCTTGCAACAAGTGAACCCGAACGTGCGCGACGAAGAAATTCAATTCTTTGAACAACAACTGCAACAACTGACCAATGCACTGAAATCCAGTAACCTGCGGCTTGATGCCGTGCGGGTGATTGTGGCGACGTAAATTCATCAGAAATCGGCAATGCAAAAAAAGCAACATCAAAAACGGGATTGCCGCTTTTGCGGGAATGACGAGAGGAGCGGTAATATCGGCGAGAAGGCGGAATGATGGCTCCGGCTGTGTATTTGCTGGCCAGTCAAAGAAACGGGACGCTCTACATTGGCGTGACATCGAAC
>NZ_JAIEME010000030.1 GCF_019752415.1 Nitrosomonas sp. | reverse complement strand
GTAATTCCATCTTCATCCTCCATTTCATGTCTTCATTTTATGAAACTTCGGACTCCATGAAAATCAGCATACCTCAGTTGACCTACGACCTATTTTCGCGCAGTCCGCTGGATGCCAATTTCAATCCCGATACCGATACGCTTTCGAATGGCAATGTGCTATCGGCGACCGCATCCGTGACAGTATCTCCGGTTCCAGAACCCCAGACCAATCCGTGATGCTTTAACACTGCTTTCAATTTGAATCGATAAACACCCATAAAAGGAAACATCATGAACATGACAAAGATTTCTACGCTACTCACCAGCATCGCCCTTGCAAGCGCACCCGTCTTTGCGCAAGCCTATCAGATCGGTCCGAATCCGAATCCAGTGGACAATACCATCGATGTACTGAGCAGCGATGCCGAAACTTACAATTTCACTAATTTTGGTACGCTACATGTTGGTAAGAACGGTACCCTGCTTATCAACACTACCTTGCCAGAAGACATCACCTTGAGCAATGAAAGTAGTGGAAATTTGATCATTGACAGCGGTGGTTCTTTAAATGGCGGCATCCCGTGGCCACACTACGACTGGTGGACTGGGTTAAATAATAGCGGCACCCTGAATAATAGCGGTAAAGTAGAAAATTTCTTTTCCATAGGCAACAGCGGCCTTCTAGACAACCACGGTACTTTGAGTAAAATCGTCCAAATTTACAATAGTGGAATAATTAACAATAGCTTTGACGGGTATTTGGGCACTACAGGGGATGGTCTTGTAAACACTGGGATCCTCAACAACTACGGCAGATTGCACCTTGCCGATATCCTTAATGATGGAACCCTGGTTAATTATGGTTTGGTAGAAGACTCTTTGATTCATAACAGGAGTATCTTAACCAACAATAACGTATTTCACAATGCACCGATATGGAACGCAGCGGGCGGAACAATTAATGGCTCCGGCACCTATATTTACGATGAAGTGACGGCCTATACTGGAGAAATCATCAATAATGGAAGTTTTAGTCAAGCATCCTTTATGTTCAATCAAGGTCATGTAAGCGGATCTGGTAATTTTACAGGCGAAGCAACCTTAGGTAGTGGCGCAACTGTTAGTCCTGGAGGCCCATTGACCTTCAATGGCGATTTTCATAGTAGTGGCACCCTTAACATTGGTATCAGTGGAACGGAACCCGGGCAATATGCTGTGCTCGTTATCAACGGCAATGCGGATTTTACCGGTGGCAATGTTTCAATCAATTTTAGCAATGACTTTTTCCCTTCGGTTGGGGATCACTGGAATTTCTTGGTTGCCGATGGCATCACAGGCTTTGATAGTTTGAACCTCAGCTTTGCTGGTGTTGTTGGAAAATTCAAAGGAGACCTTACATCAGATAGTTTAGGCGGGCATCTGCTGATTACATCTGCCGTTCCAGAACCCGGGACTTATGCCATGCTTCTCGCCGGGCTTGGTTTGTTAGGATTTGTAGCACATCGTAGAAAAACGATTACTATTTGATTCCAATCTAGACCATTAACAGCAACGCCAATCCAATACCAGCAGCGGTTGCGAGCATACCTACAATACATTGTTTCGCCAGCAAGGCGTTGCCAATGAAGAAAATGAGGCCGAGTTTGAAACCGATGTTGGAGAGTATTGCGAGTGAGATGGCCGTTACCGCTTGAGTGGCTTCCAGTTTTCCCAGTTCATATAAACGCAGGCTCGACAGGGTAATGGCGTCGACATCCGTCAGGCCGGAGACTAACGCGACGGCATACAATCCGCTGCTGCCAGCGATGTCGGATAGCCATGCGGCAAAAAACAGCACGATGCCATAGATCAGTCCGAAAGCCGCTGCCGTGCGCATTTCGGTTGGATTTTTGGTTTCTGGCACCGGCAACTCATTTTGCCGTTCTAACTGATACCACCAATAAGCTGTGACACCTAATCCCAGCAGAAAACCACTGCCTAAAATAGGCAATAGCTGCGGCAATATGGCGGGAGAAGCCACCGCACTGACGATAGCCAAGCGGATCAACACCGTTAAATTGGCAAGAAGGATGACCACGACAGCGAGCGGGATAAAATTTGGGTTTTCCGTGCTGCGGCGGGCGTATACCAGTGTTGTGGCGGTGCTGGAAACCAGTCCGCCGAATAAACCCAGCACGGCACTGTAGCGTGGACCGATCAGTTGTAGCGCGACATAACCCGCCAGACTAACGCCGGAGATCAATACCACCATTAACCAGACCTGATACGGATTGATCGCTTCGTAAGGTCCATAGCTCTTGTCCGGCAGTATCGGTAGAATGATAAAAGTCAGCACGGCAAACTGCAGTATGGAAATTAAATCCCGTCGGCTTAGCTTTTGCGTGATGCCGTGCAGTTCTGTTTTGAAGTACAGCAAAACCGTGGTGATGATGGCGAGCATGACGGCCAGTGTGTCGTTGCCATACCAGACCGAAGCGCCCAAACCATAGCACACCAGAATAGCGACTATGGTGGTCGTGCCTGGATCTGCGCTATCGTCTTTGATACGGGAATAGGCAGCGATCATCATACAACCGATGATCAGCAAGCCGCCTAGCAGCAGCCAGGGCGTGGCCTTTTCCGACAACATCGCAGCCAGCGTGCCAAATAACGCGACCAGAGCGAAAGTTCTTAATCCTGCCCGCGAACCTGGGCTGCGTTCGCGTTCCAGTCCGATTAATAGGCCAATCGCAAGACTGGTCACAAAATGCGGCAAGGCAGCCAATTCGCCATTGAGCGTGAATTCAGTGTGCATCGCCGCTCACCTCACTATTTGTGTGAAACCAATGCTCCAGCAGTAATTGTAAGGTTGTTTTGCCATTATATTCATTGATCTGTAAGCGATAAACCGCATCGATGAGATCGGGCAGCGGGTCGTTATGGAAAAACAAAATACCGTCGTAAGCATCCTCTGATTTCCGTTGCGTTTGACCTGGATTATTGGAATCCAATTTTCTTAATTTCAGTTTTAAATGTTTTTCGCCGACGATGCGTTGGCTTTCGACATAAAACCGCGCATTAAATGACGGTTGCGGAAAACCTTGCCCCCACACTTGCCGGTCGAGGTATTCAACCAGTTCCAAATTAATGTCAGAAGTCTCCAGATCGCCATCGGTTTCGATCACGTGCGTCAAATCGGCCGGTGTCAGCAGGATTTGCGCAACTTGCTCAAAAGCATCGCAGAATTTCTCAAAATGCTGGGCATGAATCGTCAATCCCGCTGCGGCTGCGTGACCGCCGAATTTGAGGATCAGCTCAGGATGACGCTTGGCAACCAGATCCAGCGCATCGCGCAGGTGGAAGCCATTGATCGACCGCCCGGAGCCTTTGATTTCGCCGTCATTGCCGGGTGCGAAAATGATGACCGGGCGATGATGTTTGTCTTTGATGCGCGAAGCGAGTATGCCGATGACGCCCTGGTGCCATTCGGTATCGAACAGGCAAATGCTGTAGGCAGTCTGGATTTCCGGTTGCCGGGTTTTGAGCGTGTCTTCCAGCTTGAGTAACGCGCTTTCCTGCATCGTGGACTCGATTTCGCGGCGCTGCCGGTTTAGTTCATCCAGTTGTTTGGCAATTTGTGCCGCGTACGCTGCATCATCGGTAATCAAGCACTCAATACCCAGCGACATATCGTCCAGACGCCCGGCTGCATTCAATCGCGGCCCTAGCATGAAACCCAGTTCATACGTGGAGATTTGCTGATATTCCCGCCGCGATACCTGCAACAACGCATTGATACCCGCACAACCTCGGCCTTTGCGGATACGTTGCAGGCCTTGCTGTACCAAAATACGATTGTTACTGTCCAGTTTGACCACATCGGCGACCGTTCCCAGTGCCACCAGATCAAGAAATCCAGCGAGGTTGGGTTCCTGCCCCGATTCTTTGAAAGCGCCGCGCTGTCGTAATTCAGCACGCAGCGCCAGCATCAGGTAAAAAATAACGCCCACACCGGCGATACTTTTGCTCGGAAAAGGGCAACCGGGTTGATTGGGATTGACTATGGCCATAGCTGCGGGCAATTCATCCCCAGGGAGATGGTGATCGGTAATCACCACTTGCATGCCCAGCCGGTTGGCTTCAGACACGCCTTCGACGCTGGCAATGCCGTTATCGACGGTAATCAGGATATCCGGTTGCTTGGCGGTATGCGCCAAATGCACAATTTCCGGGGTCAGCCCGTAACCGAATTCAAAACGGTTTGGCACCAGGTAATCAACAATTGCGCCAAATTTGCGCAAAATACGGATGCCGACAGCGCACGCCGTTGCGCCATCGGAGTCATAATCCGCCACGATCAACAGGCGTTTTTTTGCTGCAATGGCATCGGCCAGCAACGCTGCCGTCACCGTGATATTTTTCAGTTGCCCGAACGGAATCAAGTGTGCCAATTCTGTTTCGAGCTGACTGGAATTTTCAATGCCGCGTGCGGCATAAATACGCGCGAGTACCGGCGATAATCCGCAACCGTTTAGTGTTTGGAATGTATGTGAATCATACGTACGGGTGGTGATTTTAGACATGAGCCGGGCAATACGCAGGCGATTCCGAATAGCACGCGAAAGTTTTATTCTGCACTGGTTTCCGGCGCTGCTGCTAGTTTTTCCACCTTGAGGATGTGTAACCGGCGGCTATCGGCGCGTTGCACGGTAAATTTGAAGTTGCCGATAACGACTGATTCGTGCCGGACCGGCAAGCGGCCAAATTTGTTGAGGACCAAACCGCCGATCGTGTCATAGTCATCGTTGCTAAAACCGGCACCGAGCAGTTCATTGAAGTTTTCAATCTCGGTAATCGCCTTGACACGATAAAGTCCGTCCGCTTCCATAACGATGTTATCTTCTTCTTCATCAAAATCGTATTCGTCTTCAATTTCCCCGACAATCTGTTCGAGTACATCTTCGATGGTGACCAAACCGGCAACGCCGCCATATTCATTGACGACAATGGCCATGTGATTGCGATTGCTGCGGAAATCTTTAAGCAGAACGTTCAGTCGTTTGGATTCCGGGATGAATACAGCCGGTCGCAACATGTTGCGCATAGCGAATTCTTCTTCACTGGCGTAATAACGCAGCAAATCTTTTGCCAGCAGAATGCCGATGATGTTGTCTTCGCTGCCTTCGGTGACCGGGAAACGGGAATGCGCAGCTTCAATCACAAATGGAATGAATTTTTCAGGTGTTTCGCTGATGTCGACGATATCCATTTGCGAACGCGGCACCATAATATCGCGCGCCTGCATTTCTGAAACCTGCATGACGCCTTCGATCATGCTGAGCGCGTCCGAATCCAGTAAATTGCTCTCAAAAGCAGAGTGCAACACGGTAATAAGTTGTTCGCGGTCTTCCGGTTTGCGGATCAGCAAAGCGCCTAATCGCTCTAACCAGCCGCTTTTAGGAGGAGGTTCTTCCATGATGTCGAGTGAGTCCTGTTGGTGTAAAAGAAAAAGGGGTTAAAGATTTTCTTTGCTGACTATCCAAGCAAAGATTTTTAATAGGATTATTGCGGTGAAATTGCGTCGCCATGCTCTGTATACGGATCATCATAGCCAAGCCGAGCCAGTATCTGTGTTTCCATTTGTTCCATCACAACTGCTTCGGCCTCTTCAATATGATCATACCCTTGCAAATGCAAAACACCATGAACAGTCAGATGCGCGTAATGTGCGATCAGGTTTTTATGCTGCTGCTGTGACTCTTTGCTGACAACCGGCGCGCAAAGCACGATATCGCCCGTTAAAGGTTGCGTATCGTCATAAACAAAAGTTAGCACGTTCGTCGCATAATCCTTATCGCGAAATTGATGATTCAACTCACATCCCTCCGCTTCATCCACAATGCGTAAAACAATTTCAGCTTCCTGCATCAGAGCGGCTTTAACCCAGCGGCGGAACTGCGGCCGTGTGGGTGCGTCTGTGCTATTTGTCGCATACTGCACCATCAGCTTGAATGATTTCTCCATGCGAAAAGCTTGTCAGGACTCCTGCTTACGCTTATCGTGTTTTTCATAGGCAGTGACAATGCGTTGTACTAAAGGATGTCTCACCACATCTTCGGATTTAAAATGCGTGAAAGCAATACCGCGGATGTCTTTAAGAACTTGCTGAACTTCCACCAGTCCACTTTTTTGATGCTTGGGCAGATCAATCTGTGTCACATCGCCGGTAATCACAGCCTTGGAACCCAAGCCAATGCGCGTTAAGAACATTTTCATTTGTTCCGGCGTGGTGTTTTGTGCCTCATCCAGAATGATAAATGACTGATTCAGCGTGCGTCCACGCATAAAAGCCAGGGGTGCGATTTCTATCGTATTACGCTCAAATTGTTTACTGGTTTTTTCAAATCCCATTAAATCATACAATGCGTCATACAGCGGGCGTAAATAAGGATCAACTTTCTGGGTCATATCGCCGGGTAGAAACCCTAAACGCTCGCCCGCCTCAACCGCAGGACGAACCAAAATCAGGCGCGATACCAAGCCGCGTTCCAGCGCATCGACAGCGCTGGCTACTGCGAGATAAGTTTTACCAGTACCCGCCGGGCCAATGGCAAAAGTGATATCGTGCTCCTGAATTTGTTGCAGATACAGCGCCTGGCGTTGGGTTCGGCCATACAAATTGCTGCGGCGTGTGAGTAACGCGGGCTGTTTGATGGTTGCAGCCTTATCCGAATCATCGGCTTGGTCTGGCACGTTCTGCGGACTTAGTGCTTCGATCAAACCAAGTTGAACTTGCTCCAGACTCAGATGCTGCTGCGATTGGCTGTAGAAATTGCGTAATACTTGCGCCGCCAGTTTTGTTTGACCGGATTTTCCCGATAGACTGAAATGTTCACCGCGCCGTGAAATGGCTACATCCAATGCTGTTTCAACCTGTTTGAGGTTTTCATCCAAAGCGCCACAAAGATTCGCGAGTCGCTGATTATCGGCTGGCGTAAAAGAAATTTCGAGGGGTGTAGGTTTCAATGTCAAGCGATGCTGTTACGATAATACAATTCTCTCAGCGGGCGGGATACTTTGCAAGTAAAACCCTTCTGTGAGAATTTTTTATTCATGCACTATTTCACCGCGCAACGTATGCGACCGTGCTTCTGTGATGCGTACGTTGACAAAACAGCCAACTTGCTCAGGATCGCTCGTTAAATTAACGACACGATTATTATCCGTACGGCCAAAAAATTCATCCGCATTCTTTTTGGATACGCCTGCCAGAAGCACTCTCTGTACCGAACCGATCATTTGCTGACTGATTTTTGCGCACTGCTGATTAATTTGCGCCTGCAATCGATGCAGCCTTTCCAGCTTGACTTCCTGTGGCGTGTCATCGGGCAAATCAGCAGCCGGCGTGCCCGGACGTGGACTGTAGATAAAACTGTAGGAGTCGTCAAAGTTCATATCTTCAACCAATTTAAGGGTTGCAGCAAAATCCGCCTCAGTTTCTCCGGGAAAACCAATGATGAAATCAGAAGTTACTGAAATATCCGGGCGTATCACACGTACTTTGCGAATGATCGATTTGTATTCCAATACGCTATATCCCCGTTTCATCGCCGCCAGCACTCGGTCTGAACCGGATTGCACCGGCAGATGCAAGTGGTTGACCAGTTTTGGCAAATGGCTATAAGCCTGAATCAAACGAGTGGTAAATTCTTTCGGATGTGAAGTGGAATACCGAATGCGCTCGATTCCCGGTATTTCGTGAAGGTATTCGAGCAGCAAGGCAAAATCAGCGATTTCGCCGTCATTCATTACGCCCAGGTAAGCGTTAACATTCTGCCCCAGCAGCGTGATCTCCTTGATACCTTGATCCGCCAGAATAGCAATTTCTGTCAACACGTCATCCAATGGCCGTGAAACTTCCTCACCGCGCGTATACGGCACCACACAAAAACTGCAATATTTGCTACAACCTTCCATAATCGAAACAAAAGCCGTGACGCCTTCAGTCCGAGCGAGCGGCAGGTGATCGAATTTTTCGATTTCAGGAAACGAAATGTCAACTTGTGAACGACCGGTTGTCTTGCGGGTTTCGATAAGTTGTGGCAACCGGTGCAGCGTTTGCGGTCCAAAAACGACATCGACATACGGTGCTCGACTGACAATTGCTTTGCCTTCCTGGCTAGCTACGCAGCCACCCACACCAATCAATAAATTGGGGTTGTTTTCTTTCAAATGACGGACACGGCCCAAATCATGAAATACTTTTTCTTGTGCTTTTTCGCGCACTGAACAGGTATTGAACAGAATGATATCGGCTTCTGCCGGATCATCGGTACATTCCATGCCATAAGCGGCGTGCAGGACATCGGCCATTTTCTCCGAGTCATATTCGTTCATCTGGCAACCAAAGGTTTTAATATAGAGATTGTTACTCACGAATTGTCAGTGCTATGTTAGAAAAAGAAGAAGCGTTTTTTTGGCGCTGGTATCTGCAGCCCTTCACGCTCCGCAGCTTTCACTTCGTCCGGGGTTAGAATCCAGACGCGGTGCAAATTTCCCATGATATCCAGCTGGTAGCGAACAATCCCAATATAGTTCGCCACGCTCGGCAAGATTATCAGATTATCAACACCCCGGATTTGCCCGCCAGCCGGCATTATTATTTGCTGACCATCGATAGTGAACTGCGGAAAGGAAACTGCGGTTAGTTTACCCAGTTTGCTGTCGGGCGGGAAATTTCTTTGCAGTTGGCTAAAAACAGGACTCGAAAGCGTGAACAATACAATCACCAGAAATAATTGTATTAACCGTATTTTTTTCATGATTCTACTGGACAGAAACTGGATGAACGGTACAAATCAGAAGTTTGGATCTTAATCTTCGCCAAATTTTTCTAGAAACCTTATGATACGCTAAAGAGAAATTTGATATCAACGAATTTGTAGCTTCCGAATTTTGACACCTACGCAACCCAAAAATAACAAACCAGCGTAATCACCACAACCCCGATTAGATTCAGCGTCAACCCTTCTCGAACCATATTGGCGACGGTGACATGGCCGCTGCCGAATACAATGGCATTCGGCGCAGTGGCAACAGGCAGCATGAAAGCGCAGCTCGCGCTCATCGCGGCGGGTACCATCAGTAGAGCGGGATCGATGCCTGCGCCGAGTGCTGCGGATGCCAGGATGGGCATCAGCAATATCGTGGTTGCGGTATTGCTGGTGGTTTCGGTCAGGAAAGTGACGATTAGCGCGATGGTTGCGATCATCACGAGCGGATGCAGGCTGGCGAGAACAGCCAATTGATCGGCGATCGCACGGGATAGTCCGGACTCGACAAAAGCTTGGGCGATTGCGATGCCTGCGGCAAACAGAATCAGAATGCCCCAGGGCACGCGCTCTGCGGTTTGCCAATCGATCAATTTGCCGCCGCGCCCATTCGGTACTAAAAATAGAATCACCACGGCAACTAGCGCAACAATCGCATCGTTAGCGCCTTTGAGACCCATCCAGGTGCTCCAACCACCGAACGGTTCGAGACGCGTTACCCAGGCCAACGCGGTCAAACCAAAGATAATCAGCACGCGACGCTCTTCCGGCCGCCAGTCGCCAGCAGGAGGAATCACCAATTCGCCGCGATAATCCAGTTTGCGCGTGAGCCATAATCCAGCGAGTGGTAAAAAAATCACAACGACGGGCAATCCCCAACCCATCCATTGCGAGAAACTCACTGCCGTTCCGGTAAAACTCTCGTATTGCTGCATAAAAACCAGATTCGGCGGTGTGCCGATCGGCGTACCTAACCCTCCGATGCTGCTGCCATAAGCAATAGCCAGCAGCAGTGGTAACGCTAATTTTTTATCGGGACTCTGCGTGATGACAGCCAGTGCAATCGGCAGCATCATCAACACCGTCGCGGTGTTCGATATCCACATGCTTAACACGGCAGTCGCGACCATAAAACCCAAAACGATACGGCGGCTGCTGGTACCACCAATGACATTGACCATGCCGAGCGCAATACGGCGGTGTGCACCGGAACGCTCCATTGCGGCCGATAAAATGAAACCACCGAGCATCAATAAAATCAGCTCACTGCCATAGGCTGCGGCTATTTTCTCCTGCGGCAAAACGCCAGTGAGTGGAAAAACCGCCAAAGGAATGATAGCCGTTGCAGGGATAGGAATGGGTTCAAATATCCACCAAATAACACACAGAATGGCCACGGCGCCCGTCCAGCAGGCTTGACCTTCCCAGCCAGATTGATTCATTCCGACGGCAACAGCGATTGCGAGCAATGGGCCAGCAATCAATGCCCACTGACGGTTGGGAGTAATGGTCATAAGATTACTGAGTTAAAAAGATTGGAAGCGATGACAGCAGCTGTTTTAAATTGTCCTGCAGACCCGCATCTTGCCGCAGTGTATGCAATGCGTCAATGACGCATTATTGTACCTGGCGTGCGGCTATTGCCAGGGTAGTGCGTTATTCAGTACTTCTTTTATTCGTTTGTATCAAGGCTTTCATGCCGCAACAATCGATGATAAAAATCCAATCGCTTGCGATGAATTTTTCCTGCTTGTACGGCCAGTGTCACGGCGCAGCCAGGTTCACAGGTATGGCGGCAATTACTGAATTTGCATTGCCCGATATAAGGGAGAAATTCGATAAAACCCCATGCCAGATTTTCATCTTTAATATGATTTAAGCCAAATTCCTGAATTCCGGGGGAATCGATGATATCGCTGTTAGCGTCCACATGGTAAAGCTGTGAATGCGTGGTTGTGTGGCAGCCGGAATCCAATGCTACCGAGATTTCTGCGGTGGCACGCTTGGCTTGCGGGATCAGCGCATTGAGCAAAGTTGACTTGCCCATGCCCGATTGTCCGGCCAAAACACTGAGATGGCCTTGCAAATAGGGTTGGAGTGCGGAAATATCTTTGAGGGCGCTTAGCTGTAGTACAGGATAGCCAAGATCCTTGTATAGCGAGAGTATGTTCATTGCTGCTTGAGTGGGCTCTGTGAGATCGGCTTTATTCAATACAATCAATACTTCGATATTTTCGCTCTCAACGGCTACCAGGCAACGATTGATCAATTCCTCACTAAAGCTGGGAACTGCTGCTACGACTATGATGATTTGCGTTACATTGGCCGCAATGATTTTTTCCTTGAAGCTGTCACTGCGGTATAACAGCGATTTGCGCGGTTTTATCGCTTCAATGACGCCTTGCCCGATGGTGGTAAGCTGACATTCAACCTGATCCCCGCAAGCCACGCCGCCTTTCTTACCACGCATGACACACGATACGATTTCACCCAATTCCGTTTCAACGGAGAAGTGTCTGCCATAAGCGGCAACAATCTGTCCGGCTAAGTATGGAACGCTATTCTTTGCGTTTTTCTGGTGGATACTCAAATTGCAAACAGTTTATCGATTTTGGCTGCGCAGATAAAATCATTTTCGGATAAACCACCAATCGCATGCGTTGTATAGGTCACTATACATTGATTATAGCCAACCATCATATCCGGATGATGATCTTCCCGATGGGAGATCCACGCGGCCGCATTCACAAAAGCCATCGTTTGATAGTAATTCTTGAATGCATAAGTTTTGCTAATTTGCTTATTTTGTAATTGCCATCCCTCGATTTGCTGCAAAAAGGCGGAAATTTCATCAGAAGATAGCGGCGGTACGCCGCCTTCGCAGGGTTTGCATTGCTTGGAAGTTAAATCACATACGGTATTGTTCATGATTGTCCCTGACTTTGTAGATGCGCCACACGAATCGATGCCGGTGGATGTGAGTCATAAAAGGCGGAATGCAAAGGATCCGGTGTGAGTGTCGCAGCATTATCCTGATACAGCTTAACCAGCGCATGGATCAGATCATCCGCCGATGAATTTTGTGCAGCATAGGCATCCGCTTCAAACTCATGTTTGCGTGAATAAATGCTCGATATCGGTTGCAGCAAGAAGGTGAATGCCGGCATCACTAGGAAAAACAATAGCAATGCCATCGCAGTTGACGGCACGGTAGAGACCGATACACCCAAGCCTTCATAAAACCAGCTTTGCTCCATTAAATAACCCAATATTCCTAGAAAAGCCAGGCTCATTGCAAACGAAATCACGATGCGCTTAATCACATGGCGATGTTTAAAATGCCCCAGTTCATGCGCCAGTACCGCTTCAATTTCACCCGGATTGAGGCGCGCCAGCAGGGTATCGAAAAACACAATGCGTTTGGTTTTGCCAAATCCAGTGAAATACGCATTACCGTGATTACTCCGGCGTGAACCATCCATGACGAACAGTCCGCTGGCTTTGAAACCGCATTTGCTCATCAGCTGCTCGATGCGCGTCTTGAGCGTGGCATCTTCCAATGGGGTAAATTTATTGAACAGCGGCGCAATCCAGGTGGGGAAAATCGCCAGAATAAATAAATTGAAAGCAATCCAACCTACCCAGGCATATAACCACCAACTTTCCCCCATTTTTTCCATCAACCACAGCACACAAAATAACAAAGGCACACCCAGCAACAAACCTAACGCGGTTTGCTTGATCAGATCGGTAAAAAACATGGCCGGGGTCATTTTATTGAACCCATATTGCTCTTCGATCACAAAAGTACGGTAATAACTCAATGGAAGCTCGACGGCACTCATGATAAAGAAGGCGCTGATAATCAGCGCCATGCCATGCGCTAACGGATCATTCAACCAGTCTGCCCAGAAATCACTTAAAGCATTCAGTCCGCCACCCAGCGTGAAAACGAGCAACAGCAAGACATGCAACAGCATGCTTGGATATCCTGCGCGTGTTTTAGCACAGGTGTAATCCGCAGCCTTTTGGTGATCACTTAAACTGATCTGGCTGGCGAATTCTTCCGGTACTTTATCCTGATGGGCGCGTACATGGCGAGAATGCCTTACTGCCAGCCAAATTTGAGTCGATGTAGTGAGCAATAATGCGATAAGAAAAACCAATGTAAATGTTTGCATAATTAAATAATTTGAGCTCTAAAGTTTGGATTCATGCATCATCAGATGATTGCTGTAAAATGAACCGGCATTTCCTTCTTTGTTTTAAAAGTGACGGACTAGTGCCAATATGACACAATTAAACGCATTGCATTCAAAAAATATAAATAATTATGGCACAAGATAACAATAACCTCATCTGGGTCGACATGGAAATGACCGGACTCAGCCCAGATACTGATCGCATTATTGAAGTGGCTTTGGTTGTTACCGACTCGCAATTAAATGTAGTCGCTGAAGGTCCGGTTTTGGTAGTACATCAATCGAATGAAATACTAGACGGCATGGACAAGTGGAATAAATCTACCCATTCCAAATCGGGTTTGATTGACAAGGTGAAAGCTTCTCGATTCAACGAAACTGAAGTTGAAGTACAAATGATCGAATTTCTAAAATTGCATGTGCCTTCGGGTGTATCGCCCATGTGTGGTAATTCAATCTGCCAGGATCGGCGCTTTATGGTACGCACCATGCCGCAGTTGGAGGCGTATTTTCATTATCGCAACCTGGATGTCAGCACCTTCAAGGAACTGGTCAAACGCTGGAAGCCGGAAATAGCATCCGGCCTAACCAAAGAAAGTAAACATGAGGCGCTGGCAGATATTTACGACTCCATCAACGAACTTAAGTATTACCGCCAGCATTTTATTGTTGCTTGAAATCGCAGCATTATTTACTCTCAATTATAGTATTACGCTAGTATTGAAGCTGTTATCCGAACTTTCCCGGGATGTTCATTTCTAAAAAATGGAAAGAAAATTTTATCTTTCACTCATTACTTACTAGGAGAAACAAGATGCTCCACAAAAGAAATTTGATTGCAGTCGCTGTTGGAATCGTTTTTTTATTTACGCTCGGAGCAACAACAGCTTCTGCGGCTAACGCTACTAAAGATAGCGGCCACCAACACCAAAGCGGGCAAACGGCAGGTCACGGCGACATGAAGTCCGGCGGTCACCACGGCCATCAATGTCCGCATATGATGTCTTCAGTGGATCTGAATAAAGATGGCAAGATCAGCAAGGAAGAGTTTATGAAACACCATGAGGCTATGTTTGATCAAAAGGACGCCAACAAAGACGGCTTTCTGAAAGAAGCAGAAATGCACGGCATGATGAATCATATGCACCAACACGATCAACAGAAAGATGACGTCCACGCGCATGGCGATGCTAAAAAATAAATATTGCTTAGCAGGCTAAACAAGGCGAAATTTTGCTCTGACAGTAATTTGATTTATCAAAGTAATTGTCAGAGCAATTGGTGAATGCGATCAACTCAATGTCTGAGTCCAGCAGGTGCCTTAGCGGGTAATTTTTTATCCAGTGGTTGCGGGTCTAACACAGCTACTGTCAAGCTATCGTCATTGAAATATTTTTTGGTAACATCACGTATTTGTTCGGCAGTGACTGCTTTCAGCTTTTCCAGTATGGTATCAACATCACGAAAAGAAAATCCCATACTTTCCAGCCTTCCAAGCTGCATGGCTTGAGAATAAATCGAGTCGAGTTGGTACACATGGCTGGCCACAACTTGTGCTTTAACCCGGGCAAGTTCTTCTTCCGTGACACCTTCTTTAATAATTTTCTCAATCTCGCCCCGCAATGCCTGTTCCAGTTCTACCACCGTTTTGCCAGCACGCGGCACCGCACTGAGAAAGAAAATACTCGGACCGCGAGCCATTGCGCCATAGCCAGCGCTTGCGGAATTGGCAATTTGATTCTCGCGTACCAATGATTTGTTCAGTCTGGCCGAAGCATTACCATCAAGCACACCTTCCAGTATTTCCAACGCGTAAGGCTCCCAGTCTGTTGCTACATTTTTAATTCCTGGGGCATGATAGCCCATGATTAGATAAGGCAATTCTGCTGGCGCTTTGACGGTTATTCTTTTGGTGCCCGCCTGGGGTGGCTCAGTTTGTGGTTTGCGAGCATCTATCGGTAATAAAGGGCGCTTTTGAATAAGGCCGTAGTTTTTTTGTGCCAGTTTGAACACTTCCTCCGCATCAACATCACCGACCACAACCAGTGTTGCATTGTTTGGCGCGTACCAGCGGTCATACCATTCCTGCGCGTCTTCTACGCGCATATTTTCCAGATCGTTCATCCAGCCAATGATGGGGTTTTTGTATGGATGCGCCTGGTAAGCCATGGCCATCATTTTTTCATACAGCAAAGAGCGCGCTTGATCATCCGTGCGCAATCGCCTCTCTTCCATAACCACTTTGATTTCTTTTGAGAACTCTTCCTCGGTTAGGATCAAGTTACGCATCCGATCCGATTCCAACTCCATCGCCATAGGCAAACTGCGTTTGTGCAATTGTTGATAGTAAGCGGTGTAATCGTAACTGGTGAAAGCATTCTCGCGCCCGCCCGCGGCGGCGATTTTCTTTGAGAATTCTCCATTAGGCACTTTTTCTGTGCCTTTAAACATCATATGCTCCAGCACATGCGCAACCCCGGTTACGCCATTTAATTCGTCAATGCTGCCCGCCTTGTACCAGATTTGTGTCACTACGACCGGTGAGCGATGATCCTGTTTTACAATCAATTTCAAGCCATTATCGAGCAAATACTCGTGCGGATTGGCAAACGCAGGCGATAAGACTAACAGACTCGATAATAGCAACAACCCGGAAAATGAAAAGAAGCGGAAAAAAGTAGTACGGTGATCAGGTTTCATTTTTACTAACCTAAATGTGAGTAAACAGAATAAAATTAAGCTTTGAGAATTGCAATGCATATTAGAGCCTACCAGAATGTTTAGTTTTTTTAAATCCAAAAAAAATCCTGAGGATCCTATTGAAGCAGCGGTTTTACCTGATACCGAGTCTGAATCTGAATCCAGATCTGCCGAATCAGTGAGCTTAGCAAGCAAGCTCAAACAAGGCCTCTCGCGCACCCGGCAGAATTTGGGTAAACAGCTATCGAGCTTATTTGGGGGCGGCAAGATAGACGAGGTGCTTTACGAAGAACTGGAAACTATTTTGTTAACTTCCGACATTGGAGTTAACGCAACCCACCAATTACTTGAAGATCTCCGCAAACAAGTGAGACGCGACGCATTAACCGATTCCATGCAATTAAAACAAGCGCTTAAGGAATCACTCATCGCTATGCTGGAACCGCTTGTTCAACCATTTGATACCACGATACAAAAACCTTTTGTCATTATGATAACAGGTGTCAATGGCGTGGGAAAAACAACTTCTATCGGCAAGCTTGCCAAATATTTCCAATCACAAGGCAAATCGGTATTGCTGGCCGCTGGTGATACCTTCCGCGCAGCGGCACGCGAACAACTGATTGTATGGGGTGAGCGAAATAATATCACTGTGATTGCGCCAGATAGTGATCCAGATAAAAAAAGTGACCCGGCAGCAGTGATTTTTGATGCAGTCAATTCAGCCAAAGCACGCGGCATTGATATTGTGCTGGCAGATACCGCTGGACGTTTGACCACGCAACTGCATTTAATGGAAGAGATTAAAAAAGTCAAACGTGTGATCGCTAAAGCTATGCCAGATGCACCACACGAAATACTGCTGGTGCTGGATGCCAACACCGGACAGAATGCGATCACACAGGTTAAGGCTTTTGATGAAGCGCTGAATGTAACTGGCCTGGTTCTGACCAAACTGGATGGTACCGCCAAAGGTGGTGTGGTAGCAGCCATTGCCGGGCAATATCCACAGAATCCGCCGGCATTACGTTTTGTTGGCGTTGGCGAAGGCTTGGATGATTTAAGACCATTTGACGCCAGAGAGTTTGTCGAAGCGATGTTTGATTGATGGTTATCAGTATATGGCGATAGCATGATTAACTTCAAAAATGTTTCCAAACGCTATCCGGATGGGTATGTTGCGCTAAATAACATTGATTTTACGGTTGAATCCGGTGAAATGGTGTTTCTAACCGGTCACTCAGGTGCGGGAAAAAGCACGTTATTAAAGTTGATTGCCGCGATAGAACGCCCGACTTCCGGCACGATTACGCTGAGCGGGCAAAACATTGCGCAACTCAAGCTGGGCGCTATCCCGTATTTACGCCGTAAGATCGGATTTATTTTCCAGGATCACAATCTCCTGTTTGATCGAAGTGTTTTTGATAATGTATTATTGCCGCTGCAAATCAGTAACTTTGATAGCAAAACGGTCACTGGCCGAGTACGAGCAGCGCTAGATAAAGTTGGTCTGTTAAAAAAAGAAAAAGCTATGCCCATTGCGTTATCAGGTGGAGAAAGACAGCGATTATGTATTGCGCGTGCAGTGGTTCATCGTCCGAGTATTCTTATTGCGGATGAGCCAACCGGTAATCTGGATATTGAATATGCCCAGGATATTATGTCAATGTTCACATCATTCAATCAGGTGGGGGTCACGGTGCTGATTGCAACCCATGATGCATCCTTATTGAAGGACGCGGAGCATCGTATTTTGTCGCTGAATCAAGGAAAACTGGCAGTATGATACGCGCATGGTTGATGCAACATGGGTTTGTATTTTTTCTCACACTCAAACGGCTGATTGCTACACCTGTTACGAGCTTGCTCAGTGTCATCGTGATGGGTATCACATTGAGTTTACCGACGGGTGTTTATGTACTCATGGAAAATCTGAGTGCCATTTCCGGACAAACGATGAGCTCCCCGCAAATGAGTTTGTTTCTTAAGCTGGATATTGAGAAAGAAGATATTGAAAGTGTCAAACAACGGATGGAAGAGGATTCACAGATTTTAAGCTTCCAGTTCATTTCGAAAGATGCTGCTCTGCATCAATTACAGCAAAGTAATGGACTTGCTGATATCAGTGCCAACCTGGTGCGTAATCCGCTACCGGATGCTTTCATTGTGAATGCCTTGGAAAACACGCCTGGAAATCTGGAGAAATTACGTGCGACAATGCAAAGCTGGCCGGAAATCGAGCATGTGCAATTTGACTCTGCCTGGGCCGAGCGCTTGAATGCATTGCTTAAACTGGGACGCTTTATTGTATTGATGCTGACGACCCTATTAAGTGTCGCGATAATCGCTATCATGTTTAACACTATCCGCTTGCAAATCCTTACCAAACGGGATGAAATCGAGATATCCAAATTAATAGGTGCAACCGACAGCTTCATCCGACGTCCTTTTCTTTATTTTGGTACCATTCAAGGATTGGCCGGTGGTGCCACTGCGTGGCTTATCATGACATTAGCCATACGCGCGATGAATGAAGAACTCGGCACACTTGCACTACTCTATGACTTTGATCTGCAACTCCAACAGCTTTCTCCATCTGATAGCATTAGCCTGTTATTGTTTTCAGCCTGGCTGGGATGGCTTGGCGCACGCATATCCGTTGCAAGCCATCTCTGGCAAATAGAGCCCAGATAAGTGAGGGCTTGGTAACGAAACTTTTTAAAAATTTGGCACTCTTATTAGCAGAGTGCTAAAATAAATTTAGAGGATAAAGTTAAGCACAAACCATAATCAGGAGATTATTATAATGACGAATGCTTTAACACTCCCCTCACTGGGAGGAAGTCTTGAAAGTTATATTCAGTCTGCTAATTCTTTCCCTATTTTATCGCAAGAGGAAGAAAGCAGTTTGGCGCAGCGCCTGTGGAATCATGGCGATATTGAAGCTGCGCAAAAATTAATTTTGTCCCATCTGCGTTTTGTGATTGCAATAGCGCGTGGTTACAAAGGATATGGTCTTCCACAAGCCGATTTGATTCAGGAAGGTAATATCGGTCTAATGAAGGCAGTCAAACGTTTTGATCCTGAACGTGGCGTGCGTCTCGTGTCTTTTGCGGTGCATTGGATTAAAGCTGAGATCCATGAATTCATTATGCGTAACTGGCGTTTGGTTAAAATTGCCACCACCAAGCAGCAGCGTAAATTATTCTTTAACTTGCGCAGCATGAAGCAGGGATTGGGCACGCTGAATCCGCAGGAAGTAGAGGCGATGGCGACGCAGCTTAACGTCAAATCTGAAGAAGTGGTCGAGATGGAAAAGCGATTCAATGGCTCGGATATTTCGCTGGAGCCGATGTCTGATGACGAGGATGACACTTTCAGTCCGATCAGCTATCTGACAGACGGCGCAGAACCCTCAAAAATTCTAGAGAGTGAGCAGATCAGCTTCTTACGTGAAAAAGGATTACAGCAATCTCTGGCTTGCCTGGATGATCGGAGCCGTCACATCATCGAAGCTCGCTGGTTAAGGGAAAAAGATACGGCCACCCTGCATGATCTGGCTGATGAACTGGGCGTATCCGCAGAACGTATCCGTCAGATCGAAGTTAAAGCGCTACAGAAAATGCGTGGTGTTATGACAGCAAGCGCTTAAAAACAGAATTTGTATCAGTTTTTTACACCCGTTTGATCTAAGATGAGTCAAGCGGGTGTATTATTTCCAGCAACCGGAGAGGTACCGAAGCGGTCACAACGGCGCTGACTCGAAATCAGTTGGTCAGGGTAACTTGGCACATGGGTTCGAATCCCATCCTCTCCGCCACAGATAGCACAATAGACACACATCAACACCAACAAGACCCGCATAAATGAAAAGTTTATCGGGTTTCTTGTTATCCATAGCCAATCATGTGAAATGTGAGTAACAAGATAAATTTGTGAGTAAGATCGTGAGTAACTATAATACTCGTGAAGATGTTACTCACATATTTGTGCAAGCTACTGGCAGAGGGTGTTTTCACATGAAGCTGACAGACCCAGAAATTAAAGCAGCAAAACCCAAAGAGAAGCCTTACTCACTTCCTGATGGTCATGGACTTGTTTTGCTGGTTCAACCTTCAGGCGCTAAATGGTGGCGATACCGATATCGCTTTAATAGTACAGCAAAAATGCTCTCTATGGGTATTTACCCTGATGTGACATTAAAGAATGCACGCAATGAACACGCACGATTTAAAGAACTATTAGCACAAGGCATTGACCCCTCGCAACATAGACAAGAACAAAAGCAGCAAGAAGCCATCGCGGCTGAAAACAGCTTTGAATCCATAGCACGCCTTTGGTGGAATCACTGGAAATCTGGTAGAAATGAGCGTCATGCTGGTTATACGATTAGGCGGTTAGAGGCTGATGTGTTTCCCTTTATCGGCAGAAAGCCAATCACTGAATTAACAGCACCCATGCTGATAACGGTTATCAAGAAGGTTGAAGCACGCGGCGCGATGGATATTGCAAAAAGAGTACTAACCACTTGCAACCAGATCATGCGCTATGCCGTGGCACATGGACTAGCAGAACGCAATCCAGCAGCAGATATCAAACCTTCGGATGTACTGAAACCCACCAAAAAAACCAACTATGCAAGGTTAGATCAAAAAGAATTACCCGAACTACTCCGCAAGATCGATGAATACAATGGACAGCCATTAACAAAGCTAGCATTGCAATTGATGGCATTAACGTTTATCCGTACCAGTGAGTTAATCGGTGCGCGGTGGGACGAAATAGAGCTGGATAAAAAGCAATGGCGTATACCGGCTGAACGCATGAAGATGAAAACTCCGCATATCGTGCCCCTATCCAATCAAGCTATTGCAGTATTGGAGAAAATAAAGGATCTGGCAGCCGATCAAATCTTGCTGTTTCCCAGTGAACGCAGAGACGGAAAAACGATGAGCAATAACACCATCCTGTATGCACTCTACCGGTTGGGGTATCACTCACGCATGACCGGCCACGGCTTCAGAGGAATAGCTTCAACGATCCTTCACGAACGCGGTTATAGTCATGAGCATATTGAATTACAGCTTGCACATGCCAAACGTGATGCAGTATCAGCAAGTTATAACCATGCCCTGTATCTGGAACCACGGGCACGCATGATGCAGGACTGGGCGAATTACTTGGATGCTATAAAGATCGGCGCATCGATATTGCCGTTTAGGGCTGCATAAGAAGAGGAATAACTGTTATATGCATAACGAAAGCACCAAGAATCCTTCGGAAGCAATAAGAAAGACGAAGGGAGTATACGGATCGATCTAAAACAGATGACGAAATAAAAGAGTTGATGATTAAACGTGGGCTTGATCCTGATAGCGAAGTAAATCGAGCAGCCCGCTATACATTATCTTCTACTAAACATTTACGCAAGAAAGCTGGGAGAGCATCCGCAAAAGTCTATGGAAGAAACTTTGACCAATTAACAAAACAAGCATTACAACTATCCGAAACTATAGAAACGCTAGAATCCAATTATAGGAACTGCTTATTGTATTATTTGAACGGTCAATGTGGCATAGAAATTAATAACAGCGAATTAATTATGCCAACAGAATATAGATTATGAATGAGTTCAAATTATCATTAAAATTCGAACTATACTTCTATAATTGCGAGAATCTCAATTATTTTTCAGTTGCTTTTCTAACTCTTTTGGCATCATCTTCCATTCTATCAGCTTTGTCTTCAGCAGATTTTCTTAATTGTTTAGCTTCTTCTTCCTTTTGATCGGCTATTTCTTCACCAGATTTTTCAATTGCTTTTCTATTTTCTTTGTCTTCTTTTCGAATTTGATCTGCTGTATCTTCTAACCGATCAGCTTCTTTTTCAGCTCTATCACTAGCAGAACATGCAACGCTAGCAGAGATAATTAATGCAATAGCGATTGTTGATACAGAAAAATTCTTTAATTTATTCATTTATATGATCTCCGGTATGTAATAATGATTTTAAAACTTATTGAAAGATTTCATTTTTTATCATGGGTGAAATAACTTCAATAGTGGTAATATTTAAAATAAAAATTTCCGTCTGTTCGATAGAACACATTCGTAAGTTATATTTATTTAAAACTATATCTAGATTCTGCTCACAAATTCAGCAGACATTGTGACTGTAGCCTGATCTTTTCTTGATGCTTGGAAATATACTTAGGTGTGATTTTTATTAGCGTTGTTTACATCTTTTTTAGAGGATGTAGTCGTGAATATACACAAAAGAACACGCTTAACACCACTTGACAGTAAAGAGATCTGGCGACTCTATGGGACTAGGGAATGGACCGTTGTTGCCCTTTCACTGAGCTTACCTCGAAGACTATTCTTCGGGGTAAGCTAAAAATTTCAATTAAATTAAATTGTTACAACATATCGGAGATAGATATTGTTTTATTGGACTTTAATTTGGTTATCGACTTTTTTGACGTTGGGTATTTTTTGCGTAATTGAATGTGCTAATTTTCGTTGCGATTGAGTTTCGACAAATCCCCTTAGTTTTACTAATCCATTTGAAGCTTCTACATTGATAGCTGCAGCATTCAACTCTTTAGCTTCAATCAATTTTGCTTTAATTTTCATAGCTAAGACCACATCTTCTTGCGGAATTTCTTCAACAGTCTTCGCATTATGAAGACCAGCGCAACCATTCACTACAATGGAGATGAACAAATAAAATATAAGGTATATATATCTCTTTTTTTGTTTATTTAAATTAGTCATTTCTATTGTTATAGAACTACAGAATTTACTTGCGGGCTTCATTGATAGCCTCGACTAGGCCGCCACAAAGGATGTTGTCTTGTTTATGATTTCCTTGATCTTTCTGATCTTTTTGAAGTAGTGAATATAAGCTTACAATTGGCGCCGAAGGTAGCAAAGCCAGTGAAACAGCTCCCCGCAAAATAGCGGAAGCCCCAGGAGTAAAAGTGGGGTCTTTTAAACTCCCTTTTATATGAAGAGGCGCGCGAGCCGAAAACAAACTCAAGTCTTTAGGCTTTGGATCAATAACCAGATCCAGTTGCACTGAATTGAAGTCAATTGATCCGCTACCAAAAAAAACAGTGTCTTTAGTATCTACCACAAAGGTTTTCATATTAATTATGCCTCCACTTGTTGGAAGATCCACGAAAGCACAATTGATTTCCGTATTATCATCCTTATCAAATAGCGCAACTATAGCTTCGCCTATATCAAGACCTGCCAGCTCAACCAATAAACCATCTAATCGACCTCCTGTCATTAACATTAACAAACCGCCATCTGCTGAGGCTAGCATTTCTGCGAGCGAATTTCCCTTGAACCAGAATATTCCTTGGCCGCCGATCAATCCCGCACTTTTATCAGCGATTTTGAAACGCCGTAGAATTTCACCCAATTTCACATGATGTATTTCGATCTCAATCTTGCTCTTTATGGGCTGAGTTTTTGTATCGAACTCAATTCGTGATCGGATATTTCCCCCGGCAACACTAAAATCGAGAGGAGAAAGAATTAAATGCCCTTCCTTAATAATTATATGCATCTTAAGATTATCTATAGGCACTTTTGTGTCAACAAGTTTGCTGCGTATAGAAATATTGGCATTCATTTTCTGTAATTTTCTTAAAGCCGATAGGCTTTGAGGAAATGGTCCAAAATCATTTAAATTTATTTTTTTTGAATTTAAATCCGCTGTTATGTGTGGTTGTCCAGCAACAATCTTTACAGTAATATTTCCTGCGAGATCGCTATCTCCCACATGCCCATGTAACCTTTGAATCTGCCATATATCATCATGATGCGATAAATCACCTTTTAATTGATAAAGAGGTAAACTAGGCATCGGCGCTCCAAGGACATGCGATAACTGTTCTGGATTAGGTCCTTTAATGTCAAATTGTAAATCTATGCCTTGGAGTTGGAGAGGCTGGGTTAAGGTACCATTAACTTTAACCGAAGTTTTTCCAGCATGTAATTCTAAAACCATTGGATAAGGCTGTTTTGCTTGTCGAAGCGCGACTAATGGTCCGGCATTTAAGTTTATGGTTAAAGGACGCCCTCTTAGCTTGCCTTCACCCTGTAATACAGTAGATTCTTCCCCATCCTCCTCTTTTATTTTAGTAGCAAAAAAAGCACTGAAGTGTGTATGTGAAGTTAAATCTTCATAAGTTAGAGTTCCATCTACAATCCGCACACGTTCAATGATTGGGAATTCTCTATCTTTATTATGAGCGTTTTCATTATCCTGAAACTCCCAGTTACCTTTACCCTCGGTGGATCTTTCTAAAATAATATTCGGTTTAGTGAGTATAATTTGTGGGATTATAAAGCGACCTTTAAGAATCTCTTTCAAGTCGACACTTATATCTATAGCTGCAATTTCAAACATATAAGGGTGTTTACCCCAGGCCGCATTCTCAAACTTTATATTTTCAAACCTTATATTTGGAACTAAAGACCAATTGATAGTTAAATCTCCATCAATAGTAAGAGTGCGATGTGTGAGCTCACTGATTTAATGCGCAGCTAAGTCGCGCACCCAATTCCAATTCTTCAGGGAAAACAACAGAATAAACAAAAGCATCGAAATTACAACAGTAATTCCAATCCATTTAAAGATTTTCATTATTTATGTAGAACGGTATAAATCATAAAAGGCTACGGATTCTTAATACAATGTGGGTTTAAGATTACATCTGAATGCGTAGGGGTTTAACACATTATAGTTATGAAAATCTTTTGAAAGTTAAATGCAGATTTCAAAATATCAGTCATAACTTTTGCCCATCAATCCATTCATAAGCAGCTTTCTTCGCAGTATTGGAGGCTTCAGCTTGATATGAAGTAGGTTGAGTAAAACTTTCATAGACAACAATGTCTTTATTATCCATAATTCTAAAGCGCCCATTCCATACATCCGAAGTAGCATCACATTCTGCCCCCGTAATAATACTGAAACCTTTATATTTGATTTGCATTTAATTTACTCCATGTTTTTGGTTACTTAAGTAAGCGGGTCAACAAAACTTTTTTCTTCTCAGAAATAAATATATCCCTCAAGAAAAAGTAAATGTTTTTTTGATTATTAAGTTTGAGAGTTGGCAGAAGAATCTTATTATCCTTACAACCATATATTTATTTAGGATAAGAGATTACTAATATACGGATTACTGCATTTACGTGTCTGTTCGATTGCACACTTAATTTTTCTGGGTCTAGTGAAATACCGTGGTTATGATAAAGTTAGCTTTCCGCACAAGAAATAGATCATAATGATGTAGTTCTTGACGTTTCTAAAGCGGTGAGCACGTCGTTTGGCCAATTGATTCTGCTGTTGATGTTCTTCAATATTGCGTTATTAATGTTCTACTCGACAAAGTGAATTATCCCCGACCAATGTGTTCTGAGTGTGTTGGCAAACTTCCGAAAGGCTGGGATTTCTGCCTTCTCAACCTAAGCGTACCAGTCGTTCAGAAAGGCATTCGCCGCTGGCTTGTCTGGTATCGCTCATAAATCGTTGAATAACTCCTTCAATCGATAAGCTACGCCTAGCGTGGGGTACAGCGTAATCATTTCTTTAAGCGCCTATCTTTTCTTGTCGGACAACGCCGCTTTGTTTTTTAGAAACGTGTACTTGTGATTCTTTAGCGCAGCATGCTCCTTACGTTCATCAATACGCACATTGTTTATGGCCTCGTTGAGCAGTTTGACCTCATGAAAGCGATCAAAAGTGATTGATGCCTTGGGAAATGATTGGGCCGCTCCGGCAATAAATGCAGGGGATAAGTCCATGCTGAGTTGTTCGATCTGCTCCGGTGTCACGCCTTTCTTTATCAAATGCCGGGCGATGCTTTGCATGCATTGTTTGCCCGTGCCCACGGCACATCGACTATTCGCACCTTGCCTTCACTGATGGTGATGCGCGGTACTTTGCAATTTAAGAAACAATGGTGTTCAGAGAAGTTGAGGTGCTGCCACTGACGCTCAATTGTGTATTGAACAGCGCAATCAACACCTGCCTCGTCTTTGAGTTTGCTGCCAGTAACAAACCCAATTCTCAAGTGCAATTCATGTCTTGCTGCGGCGTTTTTTTGAAGGTTATATCCGTAATTCTCCACGGCGCTTGTAATCCCAATGCCATACCAAATAGTGCGTCGCTGTTCATATCAAATCTCTAGCTTACCGACTCAAAGTCTCCTAGCAGGCCGTTGAAAAACGTTTTCGAGGCAGCCGATGCAAGGCAAAAACAGGCGAAAAAGCGCAGTTTATGCTTAA
>NZ_JAIEME010000027.1 GCF_019752415.1 Nitrosomonas sp. | reverse complement strand
TACCAATTCTCAAACAAATATTTCCAGATGCAAAGTATATCCATCTAGTCAGGGATGGTCGTGCGGTTGCTTATTCTTTACTGCGTGTCGCTTGGTGGAACGATCACATTTTATACTGGGCGGGCAAGACGCCACAGCAGATGGTTGCAGCGGGTTTTAATCCCTTGGAACTTGCAGCGAGAAATTGGGTTGAGGAAATGCAGTCACTGGAACAAGAAGTTGCTCTAATTCCGAGCAACCAGTTATTGGAGGTGCGCTATGAACAGTTGTTGCAAGACCCCTGTGATCAATTGCAGCGCATTCTAGATTTTATGGAAGTGAAAGCAAAATCGGATGAAACGTTCTGGGAGATCATAGCGTCTTTACAAATTGCGCCAAAACAAGATGCATGGATCCGAAACTGGTCGGAATCTGAATTAAAATCTGTGCTTTCTTTGCAGCGCGAGACTTTGCTTCGCTGGAATTTCGTTGCACCTTAGGAATGATTGTGGACAATTTATACTATTAGCTAGGTCTGTTGATGTTTTGAGATAAGTTTTTCATAGGTAGAAACAAATTCATATTATTGGGGTTCCCATACCACAAAAAACGAGTTTGCGTTGCTCCGATTGATGCTCAGTAATAAGTTCTGGTCGATGCTAGAGAAGATTCTGCTTCAAGAAGCGATTCATACAAACGCAATCTGCGCATGACAATATAAGGAATGCTTTACGAATGTGGGTTGGTTGTCCGCGGCGAGGCTGGCCTAATGCATTTGGAAGCTGGTGATGGCAGCTACGTTAAAGCGTACCAGCATAGTGGAGGTGCGGCGAGCAAGGAACCACAGGCGCTCGGGAAAAGCTGTGCAGGAATACCACAAAGATTCACCTGGTGGTTGATAGTTATGGTTTGTTAGTCGAGTTTGAAATCCCCAGTGGGGAGGTCAATGGCCGTTCTGTAGCAGATATAGATTGGGGTTTGTGTAGATCCGGAATTTGATGGAAATGCTTTTGCTTGGCTCAAGCAGTATCGGCACGATACGACAAATTTGAAAGAAATTTAGGGGAGTATGGTACTCATGACATATGGATATCTGTAGCTATCTATGTGAAATGTCAACAGATCCTAGAAATTTTTTTAGCGGTGCCGTATTGTTATGGAATGTAGGCGGTGCCTTATAAGGCTTGTTGCAACTGGTTTTCCTCAAAAATAGAGACCGATAAAATCTGTAGCAAAGTGTAGGCGAGGCATCAATTTGAAGCTCCTTTTTGACAATGGCGACCAGCATGTAAGTGGCGACGGCGTATCAGACTTGCGTTTTGACCGCGGTCTCGCCCTTGCCGATGAAACGTTTGATACGCAATTGCTTGATCCACTTGAAGAACCACTCGACTTGCCAGCGGCTTTTGTACAGTGCGACGATCGTCAGTTCAAGCAAAACGGTATTGTTGGTCAGGAACACCTACGTTTTTCCGGCTTACGGGTCTTTGAAGCGGATGCGTCTCAATTGCTTGGGATAGTCCTGAAAGATGTAGATACCGTCGAACACGATGTGATGATCGCAGGTGATGACGGCACTCCGAACAACTTTCATCGAGTACACTCTATGTGCGCTTATTCTTCGTTTGGTGCGAGTTACGAAGAACGCACCCGGTTGATGCAGCATGACAGATGACTGAAATCCAGATAGCCCCGATCCATCACATAGAGAGCCATTGCCTCAAAGGGCAAGGGATGCAGTCTGGCTGCCGCTCTGTTGATGTGAAGCGGTTTCCATGTGAACAGCAGCAGACAAAAATCTATTGTTGTTGCATCAAGTGCATTGATCGTATTGGTCGGATCGACATCGAAGCTGTCTTTGTAATACAGTTTGTATGTACGCCAGATCAGCAATGTCGCCAAGTTTTCCCAGATGTGCCGGTTGTGCGCTTCGTTAGCGTCGACCAATGTCGACCGTTTGACTGGACAGAGAAAAGCCATGCTGTGCAGCTTCATCTGGTTGGTTAGCAAGCAGGCTTCGATATCCAGCAGACTCTCGTGGCAGACCAACTGTGCAAAAGCCATGGTGCGGAATTGCTTGATACAACTCAGATTGCTCAAGTGAGAATCGCCACTACGATGTACCACAATTTTCGCGAAGCTCGTCCATGATACTGGCAGTTGTGCGAACAGTATTTTTACAAAGTTCATAGATCACTTCTGGAGATTACTCGAACCTGAATTTGCAACATATGATTTCAAATCAGCACTACTGGTATATTGACTTAATCCATTCTCAAATAATTAAACGTAGGAAAACCAAAATGACAAATCTGGGATTCGATCAGGAAAGAAAGAATGCACAAGATAATTTTCGTGTGTTGTATATCTGCTCAGCTGCTCGTTGCGGCTCTACATTGACAGATATGTTCATGGGTGGGCATTCCCAGGCTGCTTCCTTGGGAGAAATAAACTATATCGGTAAAGCTATTAGTATAAATGAAGAATGTAGTTGCGGCGATAAGTTATATGCTTGTGCTCAGTGGCGGAAAATTTTCAATGTTATTCGCTCTTCGCGAGGAATAGACATGACTGAAGATCCTTATGCCTTCAGATTGTGGGATGCTGTTGCGCATAATAAGATCGATCATCAGCAACAGACGCGTGCCCACCTTGCGGCGGTTACCTTACGCAAAATCTGGATGGAGGGTAGGAATCACTTGCCATCCAATCTGCGTAAATGCTTGCCCATACCACCTACTCTGTCTAATGCGCTGTATAACAAAATGGATTTATACCGTGCTATTTCCCATTGCTGGGGCAAGTCTGTTATTGTGGATTCATCCAAGGATTTTCGTGAAGCGGTCGAACTTTACCAGCGCTGGCCAGATGTTATAAAGGTGCTACTGGTAACACGTGATGGAAGAGGGGTTTATCTTTCACGCCGCTCCAGCGGACGCAGCCAATCTGAGAGTGTAAGTGGCTGGTTAAAATACTATCGTCGTGCACTGCCTTTGCTAGAAAAATATATTGATCCATGCAATCTGCTAAAAATACGATATGAAGATCTTGCATCTGATCCGGAGAAAATTGGTCGTACTCTTTGTGACTTTGTCGACATTTCCTTTGAGCCATTGATGCTTGACTTGGCACAATCTACCAGGCATCTTGTTGGCGGTAACAATACAAGATATTTTCCTAAAAAAGGAATACGCCTTGACGAACGTTGGCAAACTGATCTTCATGGAGCGGAACTCGATTTCTTTGAACGTGTCGGCCGTGATATGAACCATCGCTTGGGTTATATCGCTCGGTAGTGCTGGCACGAACAAAATTCATCCGATTAAGAAACAGCAGGTTATCAGAAATTATGGTGATAAAGACTTGATCAATCTGTTATCTTATTAGGAACCAATTGATTTATTTAATCATATCGGTTTAAGTTGCAGTTCAGGTAATGGGTTTTGTTGCAACAATTCAGCAGCCAACTGGTTCTCCCAATCATAGTCTTAAGCAAAGCGCAGTACCGATGCCATCAATTTGAAAGCGAGCTTGGGATCAAACTGTTGTTGTACTCTCGCCCACAGCTGGTGAAACGAAATAAAAGAGATTTATGAGAAAAAACTCAAGAATGACGGCACATCTCCGCTAATATAATTCTACTGGTATTTCAGTTCGTTATTTGTATGAATGAGAATAAAAATTCTAATCCTTCTTTTATTGCACGTGAAACGTTAAAGCAACTTGCTTTGCTGAAAGTTTCCCCTACGCCTGATAATTACCATAAGCTGTACGATCAAATTGCGGGTAATCCACCTAACCAAATATCAGCTATTACTGCAAAGATGCTAATTGATTTGGCTAAGGAACTGCCCCGTCATACGCCGCAATTGCTTAATTTTGCCAATAATCTGGAACAGGCCGCGAATGAGAAGAATTGGGCAAAATTTAAATCGATAATGATTAAGCTTGTGGCTAATGAGACGGTCACTATTAGTAAACAGACATTACTGGTTAATGCTAAATCAGAATCGGCTATTCCTTGGGGAGGGACCATTGAGGAATTATTTGGGCTGTTAGCAGTTAAAAACCTGATATTGATTTCCGACAAAAAATGGACAGATCTTCATCAGGTGCTTATCAAGTTTTCAACAGACTCAGATCAATTACACAATGAACTAAGAAGACTAATTGATGCATGGGGTGCATTAACATCAGATTCTCAGGAAATCATTGAGAACGGTGAAGAACCTTCATCCATAAAATTACAAAATAAATCCGATTCACAAAATTCTCATCCAGAGTGTATTGTTTCAGAACAAAAGCATTTGACCAGTAACTTTACCGGTCAAATGCTGGATCTGATAGCACAAATGCTCGAACATATCGCGGTTGCCCTACTTGATGATGCTACGCTAGCCAATGAAGCGAAGGAATTGGCGCAACAAGTGCGGAAAATTCAGGATATACAGGAAATGGAGCAATTTATTGCTCATTTTCAAAAGTTCTGTGGCAAATTCGAATCCCACGGCGAGAGTGGGATCAAGTTGCAACAGGGTTTACTCAAATTGCTGAATTTATTAATGGACAGTACCGGTGAATTGTTATCTGAGGATCAGTGGATTAAGGAGCAAATCTCTAGGTTAAAAGTGACTATGTCTAAGCCACTGAATTTGCAAATCATGGTACAAGCGGAACAGTATCTAAAGGAAATCATTCACAAGCAAGAAATCATAAAGCAAAGCTTAGGCAAAGCTAGGGTTACTGTGAAGCAGATGGTGAATTCCCTCATTCATAATATTGAAGAGCTCACTGATGCGACGGGAACATATCAAGTTAAGCTTGAATATTTTTCAGAAAAAGTTAATCAAACTAATGATCTGGAAGAACTGAATCAATTGCTCGTGGAAATTATGCAAGAAACTCAACAAGTACAGAGCAGTGTTTTAGAATATCGGGATGATATAATAGTTACTCGCGCAGAAGTAAACAAAGCACAAGATCAAATCAGTCAGCTTGAAATTCAGTTATTGGAAATGGGGGAGAAAGTACAAGAAGATCACCTCACGGGCATATTTAATCGCCGTGGATTGGATAACGCATTTGAACGTGAAATATCGCGTGCAGAGCGCAATCACGAGCCATTTTGTTTTGCGTTGTTAGATATTGACAATTTCAAGCAACTGAATGACACGCATGGTCATAAAGTAGGCGATGATGCACTGGTTTTTCTAGTCGGTGCTATCAAAGAAACAACACGACCAGAAGATATTGTGTCGCGCTATGGTGGCGAAGAGTTTGCAATACTACTGCCAAATACGGTGCTTGAAGAAGCACTCTTAATTTCATCAAGGATACTCCGCAATTTAACCAGAAAATTCTTTTTGTATGAAAACAAACGCTTGCTAATTACTTTTAGCGCTGGTGTCGCGCAGTATCAGCCAAAGGAATCGCAAGAAAGTATTTTTAAGCGCGCCGATCAAGCAATGTATAAGGCAAAGAAGACCGGCAAGAATCAAATTCTCGCAGCAGAGGAACGGCTTACCGTCACAGTGCATTCCGAACAAGAAACGCTGCAACATTAAATTGAAGCTTTCTCCCTAATGGATTATGGATTCGAGTGATGAACGGTGGTGCGTTGCTGGTGCCGGTTGCTATATCCGGCACCTGAACGTGATGGTGCTTCGTGATCTTCGTGACTCAATACGGACTTACTCTATTTACGCCGATCATTTCAATATCCTACGAAGAGGATCAATAAGTTGCCTTTCGTCTTGAATCCTGTCGAGAGATTTAATCAGAGCTTCATTAGATTCTAGTTGCAACCCGCAATGCCAAGCCAATCGGAGAGGGGGCCCGCATCGTGTATGATGCCATCAGTTCCAAACATGTAATAGACATGATTATTCGCAGAGGATACCGCAAGGTAAGAATCTGTTTCAGCATAATAACGATAGGTATAGGGCGGGAAAGTCAATAAGCTTAAATTCCCCGTCGGCGCAAAGAATGCAGCGTAGTTAGATTCAACCCATTTAAACAAACAGGATGTTGGGTCGGTCTCGCCTGAGTTTGAAACACTGATGGTAGCCTTCATTGACGGATGGAATCGGCAATGATAAGTATATGTGCCAGCCTTATTAAACATAAAACTAAATGATCCACCAGGATTTAGGTCGCTGCTCCATAAGTTAGCATCTTGGGTTGTACTATGTGCTGCACCATCTTGATTGTTCCAAGTAACTGAATCTCCTTCGTTGAGTGAAATAGTTTTAGGATTAAATGCAAAGTCTTGTATATTGACGGTTACTGTTGCCGCAATTGCTGGTAACGGATAGGCAATAAAAAGACTAATTAACCATAGAAGTGTTAAGCGGAACATAAAACCTCCAATAGATCAGATAAATCATATAATTTAACACTACAGTACTCATAGGCGCTAGTCTATAAAATTATCCAATGGCTGGTAAGGCGATAATCATGACTTTACCGTCATAAATGACTCGTTGAGCAATAATTATTTCGTCTCCCGCATCCGCGAGGAGAGTTGATTAAGTATCAGTAAGAGCCCTACCAAAAAGAATTACTGCGAGAGTTAAAACATTCGCTTCAATCATTCAAATTTATGCCGTTCATGCAATGCTGTATCAGCCAATCTTAATCTGGAGATAAATATGGATTTGTACGCAAGCATACCCAAAGAATCAAAGCGATCCTGGCTAGTTACAGAGCTCCGGATCTTTATTCTGAATCTTTATTGCGGAATTAGATTGCTTGGTTTTCGCCGCAATGTGCTTGAACAGTTGACAGTCTCTCACGATCAGTTCATTTTGCTTCTGGGTTTCTATGGGCTTACCGCATTTGTTGCTTCTTATGTTTTGACACCCAATCCCGTTTTTGACTTGTTTGGCCTGGGATATCTCAGTGTTGAATTGTTAATTACGCTTCTGTTGGGGTTTGTTCTGACAAAATTGACCGATAAACAGAGTGACTTACTAAAATTACTGATCATAACCTACTGCATTCTGCCTTTCCGTTATCTGGTCTCTTTCGCTGTCCTACCTGATTTACCCGAAACATTATTTGCGACTGGCTACGTTATTTTTATACTATGGGGTTTAGGCATCTGTTCTTATATCGCGCTGCAATTGCTCGATCAACAAAAGCTTAAAGCGGTTTTATTTGTGTTACTTTGGTTCAGCGCATCTTATCCATTGGCAAATTTATCATTCAGTTTCTGGTACGAGGATTATGATTATACTCACGAGATGGCGGCGTTTTCTGACACTACGTTATACGATGTCAATCAGGAGCAAGTTTATTATAACCAGCCTGTGCTCCTGAGTAGTGCCTTAGATCCCATTCAACCTGGTGTCGAAGGCGTGACCGATCTTTTTTTTATAGGATTTGGTTCTGATGCTACTCAGGATGTGTTTATGCGGGAGATTGGGCATGTGCAGCGCGTAATGAGTGAACAACTTGGTGCGTCAGGGCGGTCTGTTGCATTAATTAATAACCTGAAAATGATCAATACTACGCCGCTGGCATCATCAACAAATCTGAGAATCGCATTGAAACATTTAGGCAGTAAAATGAATCGCGATGAGGATGTTGTTTTTCTGTATCTAACCAGCCATGGATCGATGGATCATGAGCTGTCAGTAAAAATGTGGCCGCTTGAACTAAATGCCGTCCGTCCTGAAGATATTAAAACTTATCTGGACAATGCCGGCATACGCTGGCGCATTATTCTGATTTCAGCGTGTTACTCAGGGGGATTTATTAAAGCACTCCAGAATGAATCTAGCTTGATTTTCACCGCTGCAGCATCGGATAAAGCTTCTTTTGGCTGCTCCCATGAAAATGAATACACTTATTTTGGTGAGGCGCTTTTTAAGAATATTGAAGATAAGCCCTATCAGTTCATTGAGAGCTTTAATCGGGCCATCACTAGAATCACTCAACGTGAGCTATCTGAGAATCTGATACCCTCAGAGCCTCAATTATTTGTTGGAAGCCAGATGAGGGAAAAGCTGCAGCTACTGGAACAAGACATAGTTCACTACACTCCCGAGCGGTTCGGTACTTTTTAAGTAAATCTAAAGAGTCGATGATCAGCCCGGGTTTTTCTGGTTCCGCGTTATGGTTTGATCTTAAGAAAGAGAAGATTTCAGTGTGTCAAATGTCATAGTTAATCTATAGGTAGGCCTGATTAATGATAAATTGTAGTGCAAGATCAATCAAGGATGTGTTCCTCAGATAATCTGAGAGAGATTACACTCATCGTGTTATTGCATTTTATTCTTGCGGGCATCTCTAAAAATCCAGATCTCGTCACAACTTTTGGTTACTCGAGAGAATGTTTCTTTACATCGCATACATATGCTGCGTAACCATTTTTTGCTAGTGTGTAGTGTTGTTTAGGACTTTGAATTTATAGAGGTGTCCTTGCCTAATTTCAGAGGAGAAAAGGAAATGATATTTCTAAGAAAGCGCACTGTTTTTCATGTTTTTCTGGTTATATTGGCAATTGGTTATGCCCATTCGGTATCGGCCAAAGCCATAGGTGTTTTCTCCGCACAGCAAACGTGTCCCGCCTATGTTTCAAAGAATAAGTTAACCAATCCGGATAATACGCAGATTCTGGCTAATAAAAAATACGATATCATCGAGGCGAATAAACCAGATCATGCTAGCTGGTACCGGGTTATTCTGCCTACTGCTAAACCCAAGGAACGCTGGATTAGCGCTGACTGTGGTGATGCTCAGCTGAGCAGTGGGCAGGGAATGGGAGACAATGGAAACAGCAGTAATTGTAGTATTGCTGGCGAGGCGGATAGCCATGTTCTCGCACTATCGTGGCAACCCGCTTTCTGTGAAATTAAACCACAAAAACCTGAATGTAAAATCACCGACCCTCAGGTATATCAGGCCAAACATTTTACCTTGCACGGTTTGTGGCCTAACAAAAAAAGTTGTGGCACACACTATGCCTTTTGCGACGATGTCAAAGCCCAGAAACAAAATTTCTGTGAGTATCCGGAAATTAAATTAAATCCAACTTCGCAAGCTGCATTAGCGGAAGTCATGCCCAGTGTGACCGCAGGCTCTTGTCTTGAGCGCCATGAATGGCATAAACACGGTACATGTCAAGCCGCTAATTCGAAGGAAGAATTCTTTGATTTGTCAGTGGATTTGGCCCGTCAGTTTAATGATTCCGGCATGGCTTATTTCATGAATCGCAGGATAGGCCAGCAAGTGCGTACCGAAGATTTTCTCAACCGGATCGCTGCGGTACTGGGATCCTCCGCGCGGGAGCGGATTAAGCTTAGCTGCGATCAGGGGATGTTGGTGGAAATTCAATTGAGTTTGATTGCTGATCTCACCCCGGGCGCTGATCTTGAGAGACTGATTATCAATGCACCGGCACAGAGCAACTCCAATTGTGGAGAGACTTTCCGTGTCGATCCGATTGGGCAATAGAGAAGGAATCTAAACGGGTAGTCTGGATTAACCATTTGTACTGGCTCAGAACTGAGTCAGTACAAACTACAAAGCCTGGAAAATCACATCGGCCACTGATAATGCGGTGGATTGCTGTAATATGCCGACAAATGTAATGCCTGCTACATCGCCTACAAAATGTACCACCACATCTTCGCCTTGGGTATTGATACCGGTAATATAGGGCAATAGTTGCGTAAAATTCTGAATGCCTAGCTGATTATCGAATCCGATTTTATCCACACCTGGAATGAAATCTTGGAAAAAGTAATTACCCACATTGGATATACCAAAAATATCCGAACCTTCGCCACCAGTCATCGTATCTGTGCCCAGTTGTCCGACTAAGGTGTCATCGCCATTGTTACCGATTAGCGTGTTGCTGGAACTGTTTCCTATTAATTTATCGTTGCCAGTACCGCCAATCGCATGTTCAATTAACGTATTCAATCCGAGCGACAAGTTATTTTCTGCGGCTTGTCCATCTGGCGTGAGACCAACGGAGCTGAGTTTGCCAGGTGCGGCAACATTGAGATTAAGGATTACTGGCGTATTTATCCTAGAGGCATCAAGTGTATCGTTACCCCCATCATCATAGATTGTTTGAACAATTTGGCCGCTTTCTTCTGTCAACGCGTATGAATTGTCGCCTGTATTAAGCAGTTTTGCATTGTATAAATAGGATAAAGCAGCGTAATCGTAAGGTGCCAGATTGATCCGTTCAAGCCCCTGATTTTGTGGTGTGTAAGACATGATGCTATATAACTCAGAGTCTTCTACATCCGTGAGATAGGGGCCTTCGTTGGTATCTCCCCCTGAAATTGCTGCATTGTAATTGCCCGGATGCTTAAGTCCGAGGGTATGCCCAATTTCATGAATTAGTGTCGAATAAGCATTGGTGCCATGAGCGACATGGGTTGTCTGCGAGGCTTGAGGCGAATTGTTGATGTACAGATCTCCTGCATTATCACCGACTGATTTATCAGGGTAGTAAGCATAGCCGACCGTTGTGGTTTGCGCATTATTACCAAACCGGAGTTGACCGTAGGATGCTGCAGAATCGTTTATTTCTGCGAAACTAATGTTGAACTGAGAGGAAAGCGTAGTTAAGATCTCTCGAACCGCAACCTTCTGTTCATTGGTCATGACGCTAAATTGATTGCCATCCTGGACTGGGTCAGCATAAATCGGTAGTGCTGACATGAAACTGTATGTCAGTACTACCGGTTTGGCGGATTCTGTGGCATCCCAGCGAATGTCACTGCCAGCGAGCACAGCATCAATGCGGTAATCGTTCGTAATACTCGGCATACTATTCCCCCTGCTTAATTTACAAATTGGCGGTCAGATTCTTTTAATGCTCATTTTAGAATAATGGGTCGCCAGTAAGTTGCACAAACATTGCAGCTTTATTGTTCTTATTCTAAAGTTTGTTAAATCAAAATTGCTTATTCTTTGGTTATTGCTTTTAGGATTCTATGTTCATATCTTTTTATTTTCTATATTGAATTAAAGGATATGGATTTTGTGAAATACCCCATAAAGATCAGTCTTTTCTTCCTCAGTGTTCCCTAGAGACTGCCGAACTTATAACTTCGCATATGTGTAGGAATATGTTTACAACTCGAGGAGCGTCTGATGAAAAATTTTGTTAGTACGATGATTGCTGGAAGTGCACTTTTATGTGTGAATGGGATGATGTCGCCATACGTTAGCGCAGGATACAGCTGGGGAGCGTGTTAAAGAATTGGAGAGTCGATTGCAAGTGATTCAGAATGAACTGGAGAAATTAAAATCCCAGTCTTCCAAGGTTACACAAAAAGTTGACAGTATTGAGCAGAAAGTAACAGAAGCCGACAAGAAAGACAGCATTGAAGGTCATATGCTGTTCTTCCGTGGTGGTTTTGCACATAGTGCACAACATCGCAACGGTACGTCCATTATAAGCAGCGTTGTTCCTGCCGGCGCTCAAGATCAGGCTGATAAGAATGCATGGTATTTTGGCGCGGGTTTTGATTGGAATCTGACTAGAGATGTATGGGGTCTTGTACCAAAAACCAATATTTTTGCTGAATTGATGATCGAGTACAAGGAATTCGGTTCTCACGTGAAGGGCAATGCCCTCGCCAATGGACCCACGCAACTGGTTGGTGGCGTATTGGATCCTAGGGATGTAACTGTCAGTCAATTAACCATATCCGCAGCGCCGAAAGTCAAATTTATGGAAGGTTCCAGGCTTAGACCTTGGATTATACCCGTCGGCTTCGGTGTTCATGTCATCAGCCCTCCTTCTGAATCGATAACCTTTTTCAACCCAGGAATCATGTTTGGCACTGGCGTTGATTATAAAATATGGAAAGATTTTTATATAGGTGTTGATGCTCGCTATCATGTGACCGGCGGCAAAAAGGACGGTGTTAATGTTGATGGCCTGCAGCTGGTGGTTATGTTGGTATAGGTTTCTAGGCTTCTGGATACTGTTTTGTCCGTTCACTGATTAATTGTTGCTGTGAAGAGGTTGCTTTTTCAACTATCAATTCGTCCGCTTGGCACGATAGCCGATAAGGATTGCATTCAGAACGAGAACAGAAGCTCAACAGTAAATGCATATTATTGTATGACTTGCATTGCCAGAAAATTGATATTCAAGGTAACCCTTTATCATGAAGGCAATTTACTGCCTAGAAAAACGGCTAATTTAATTGCAACATTTGCTGCTATCACAAAGAGATGATTACCTCTTGACGAAGGTAATATGTCTGACTACTATAAAGAAGAAGACAGTGCATGCTATTGCTGTTTTCTGTGTGTTTCTTTAACCATTTTAAGGGCTTATTATGTTACAGTTTAAAAAGACGTTATTAGGTGGTATTGCATCAATATTGATATCCATTGCACTGGCAAGCCCAGTAATTGCTTCCGATGCACATCATGCACACGGCAAAGACCATATTTTGGCCATTTCACTAAAGACAATTTGTTGCTTACTCCGAAAGATTACCGCGAGTGGATTTTTGTGGGCGCACCGGTTACACCAAAAGATATGAATGATGGAAAACCTGCATTTCCTGAGTTTCATAATGTGTACATCGATCCAACAAGTTGGAATCATTGGAAAAAAACAGGTGAATTCCGTGATGGGACTGTTATCGTTAAAGAATTAACTAGCGTGGGTTCAAAAGAAGCAGCCAGTGGAAATGGGTATTTCCCAGGTGAATTTAACGGGATTGCTGCGATGGTGAAAGATTCCAAACGTTTTTCTGATAAACCTGGAAATTGGGCATTTTTTGGTTTTGAATCTTATGATGCCAAGCAAGGCATACTCCAAGCTGATGATGCATGCGCAGCTTGTCACAAAGCAAATGCTGCACAAGATATGGTTTTTACTCAGTACTACCCAGTGTTACGTGCTGCTCAACCAAGTAAAAAATAGATGGTTAATGGCTTAATTTGCCAGTAGTAAGCTTTCTGAAATCGGGCAATTTGGTGTATTAATTATCCATCTGAGTACGCCAAATTGCTTCTTGCACTCGCAAAGAGTCTTTGTAGCAGTTGATTCAGAAAACTTTCTTTGCTATCTCCTGCCGCATATCAATGAATTTTCTTAAAGTCGATTTGGAACCTCTTTCAGAAGTGATTCTTCCACGCACGTAATGCGGAGAAAACCGCTACGGGGTCTGGAAGTAATTTCCCAGAATAATTTTGGGCGCTATTAATGACCTCCTGTTGCTCACAACGTATAAAAGGATTAATTTTCCGTTCTAGGGTGAGCGTTGTAGGAATGGTTGGGACATTCCGATTACGTAATTCTCGCGCCGCAATTTCAAACTCGATGAGTTGTGAATTCTTTGGATCGACAACTTTTGCAAACTGAATATTTCCTAAAGTGTATTCATGGCTACAGAAAATTAATGTATCGCCAGGTAGTTGCGAGAGTTTCTGTAACGATTGATACATTTGTTGTGTAGTGCCTTCAAATACTCGTCCACAACCACAAGCAAAAAGTGTATCGCCGCAAAATACCATGTTGAATGGATTTGACCCATAATAGGCGATATGCCCGCGAGTGTGTCCGGGAGTGTCTATTATCATAAGATTGAGTGACATTTCTTCTAGATTGACTTGATCCCCCTCACGTAAGGGATGTGATACTGTTGCAATTGATTCATTGTGAGGTCCGTATACGGGAACATCGAATGATTGAAGTAACTCAGTATTACCCCCGGTATGATCGTGATGATGATGGGTAATTAGGATTGCACTTAATTGCAATTTTTTAGAAAGAAGATACTCAATAACAGGAGATGCGACACCGGGATCGATAACGGCAGCATGAGTGTGATTGTGAATTACCCAGATATAATTATCGCTAAAAGCGTAAATCGGATGAACGTTTAGCATGTGATTTCCATGTATTATATTCTATATAGTTGATGTGCCTAAGCGATTTAGAAAGTAGGCTATAAATTCAGGTGAGAATAATTAGATAATGAAATCTGAACAAAATGTTCAAGAATGGTTTGATTCATCTCTTGGTCAATATTTGATTGAGCACGAGCAACGTTATTTTGACCAAGTAGTTGTAAATATTTTTGGCTATAATGCTGTGCAGATAGGTTGGCCCCAATTTAATTTTTTACGTCTGAACAGAATGCCTTTGCATTTCTCTGTGGGACTTGAGAGTCAGGTTTCCTTGCGTGCTGCTGCTGATTATCTTCCGATTCAAAGTAACAGCATGGATCTTGTGATTCTGCCACATATTCTTGAGTTTAATACCAATCCTCATCAAATTCTGCGTGAAGTGCACCGAATATTAATTCCTGAGGGCCATATTGTTATATCAGGTTTTAATCCCTTAAGCTTATGGGGAGCCTGCCATTATTTAAAATCAACACGTCATGAGTTTCCCTGGAATGGGAATTTTATAGGGTTATCACGACTTAAAGATTGGTTGAAATTACTCGATTTCGAGATGGCAGGAGGTCGGTTAAGCTGTTATGCACCTCCATTCACACAAGAAAGATGGCGCCGGAGATTTGGCTTTATGGAAGCAGCGGGAGATCGCTGGTGGCCAATTTCAGGGGGGGTGTATTTCTTGCATGCGATTAAGCATATGCACGGTATGCGGATTATCAAACCTGGCTGGAAAAATTGTCTTGATGCCAAGAAAAGAATGGTCCCGGCTACCCAAAAAATTAAAGAAATCTCTAACGATCAGCGGCCACCAAACAATCTGAATCAGATCGATGATTTAAATCAGCGATAAGATGATGATGGCAGATGCAAAAGTTGTTGAGATTTATACGGATGGCGCGTGCAAAGGAAATCCTGGCGTTGGAGGCTGGGGAGCTTTGTTGCGATATGCAGGCCATGAGCGTGAAATTTTCGGTGGAGAGAAATTAACTACCAATAATCGTATGGAATTGCTTGCTGCAATACGTGCTTTAGAATCTTTAAAGCGTCCTTGTAAAGTACATTTACATACAGATTCGCAATATGTCCAGAAAGGTATTAGTCAATGGCTAGACTCGTGGAAATCACGTAATTGGCGAACATCCAATAGAAAACCTGTTAAAAATGAAGATCTTTGGAGATTGCTTGATTCCTTAGCGCAGCAACATGAGATTGAATGGTGTTGGGTGCGCGGTCACTCGGGCCATGTTGACAATGATCGAGCCGATCAACTGGCTAACCGTGGGGTTGAAATGATTGCTTCCGAAGAATTACTCACTAGTTAATTAGGGATTTTACTATGCGTCAAATTGTGTTGGATACCGAAACAACGGAGTTGGAACATAAACTTGGACATCGTATTGTAGAAATAGCGGCAGTTGAGCTATGTAACAGGCAATTTACTGGTAATCATTTTCACTATTACCTTAATCCCGAACGGGAAAGTGATGAAGGAGCTTTGAAAATACATGGTTTAACAACTGAATTTCTAAAAGATAAACCGAGATTCCATGAAATTTCCAATGAATTATTAAATTTCATTTGTGATGCCGAACTCATTATCCATAATGCACCATTCGACGTTGGATTTCTTAATCATGAATTAGGCTTAATCAATCTAAAAACGTTGAGCAATTATTGTTTTTCGATAACAGATACATTGAAATTAGCGAAAGAGTTTCATCCTGGTAAACGGAATAACCTGGATGCACTGTGTGAACGCTACGGTATAGACAATTCAAAGCGCACGTTACATGGTGCATTACTGGATGCAGAATTATTAGCTGAAGTTTACCTGACTATGACGCGCGGGCAAGAAAGTTTACTTATCGAGTTGGAATATGTTGAACCGATTCAGCTAGCTTTGAGTAAATTGGATAACGCCAGTATAAGAATCATTGAAGCAACGGCTGAAGAATACGTACAACACCTGATGGTTTTAGAAAATATTTCTCGTGAGAGCGATGATAATTGTTTGTGGAGTAGATCTGAAACTGAGAATCCTACTGATACTAAGTCAAAGTGTGGAGGAAATTAAATTGATAGCTAGAACGAGTTTCAATATCTTCTGTATATTTTCACAAGGGATCCGCTAACAGTCCGCAGAAGAAAGGAACTTTCAGTCTGAATCCTCACTTTTAGTGGTTGACCATATTTTTGTTATTTTTCAGAGCTGTGCTTTATCTGGAATGTTTATTTCTGTTGTAATCTCAGTAAGAATTTGCTGTAAAACCCCATTTCTTTACCTTATCCGCACCAGATTGTAAATGGCTGCAAGAAACCGGAACTACTTTCGCAAGCCAGATTACCTTGCATTGGACATTAGTTTTGAGGGGTGTAACAAAGAATACACCTCTCTCTGTCAGTTGGTTATGGGAGAGTGGGCTTGTTAATAGGCTATCGAGAGCGCTATCTGCAGTATCAGTTGTATTGCTTGTGCCAGTGGCAGTTCATGAGTTCGGTCTATCAGTGCTTTGTGTTCAGCAATTCCACTTTGGAGCGCGCGTCATCTCAAAAAGTCATTTTTCAGCGTGAGCTGCCCAATCTTGGCGTGGAATATCTTGAAATCCGGCTCAGCAGCCTTTGCTTCAGGATTGCTATCGAAAACATCGGCAGGAGATTTCTGTAATTTCTGACTCTACCGCGAGATTTGATTGGGATGTAATCACATAGTATTCTGCCAACGCCTTATCACCCTTGATCACAGTTTAATTTACGCTTACTGAGCTACATAATCGTTCGATTGACATCGGGCTCGATAAATCCGTTTCACTCATCAACTGTAACAATGATTCATAAGGCACAGGGCGGCTGAAATAATATCCTTGCTGCAAATGACAATGATGATTTAGCAATATCCTGACTTGCTGCTCAGATTCGACACCTTCCGCGATGATAGCCAGATTCAAATTCATACCCAAACCAATAATTGCCTGAGTAATAGTCAGATCATTGAGGTTTTGATCCAATGCGCGGATAAAGGATTTGTCAATCTTTAAGATATCGATCGGTAATTCACGGAGTAATGTAAGTGAGGAATAACCAGTCCCAAAATCATCCAGTGCGATTAGAGCACCGAGTGCTTTTATTTGTATCAAAATACCAGATGCCCGCCCAATGTCGCTCACGACAGCGCTTTCGGTAATTTCAAGGATAAGTGAAGTGGCTGGTAGTTTTGTTTCGCTTAATACTTGCGAAAGTGTTTGCATAAAATTTCCATATAAAAGCTGACGAGGGTTAACGTTAACCGATACATTGACCGGTTTGCCAGCTTGTAAAAGCTTCTCAGCGGCGGTACATGCTGATCGCAATACTTCTTCTCCCAGTTGTTCCATCAATCCAACACTTTCTGCTAAGGGTAGAAAATCACCCGGTGACAGGTATCCGCGCGTGGGATGCGGCCAGCGCACCAGAGCTTCCATGCGCACGATCTGCCGTTGATGGACATCGACGATAGGTTGGTATAAAACCTGCAAATGACCTTCGTTCAAAGCGGTGCGCAATTCTTTCTCAAATTCAAGCCGGTCGCGCGTCCAAGCGACAGAGGATTCTGCCGAATAAAATCCGAAACTATTACCACCCTCATTTTTTACCCGATGCATTACTGTACTTGCACGTTCTAATACAGCCTCAGAGTTTTCCCCATCTTCCGGAAAAAAACCGATTCCTATACTAACGGTTACAAAAACTTCCTGATTGTGTAAGCGAAACTTCTGTCTGATCGACTCAAGGATTTTTTGTGCCATTTGCGGAGTGGTATCGTCTTTGTGCAAATGATCAAATAGCAAAACAAATTCATCACCGCCCCAGCGCGCAACAATACTACTCTGATGTGCTGTATTAGTGAGTCGCTTTGAGACCATTTTCAACAACTCATCGCCCGCGCGGTGACCTAATGCATCATTTATTTTTTTAAAATTATCTAATGTGACAAAAAAAGCGGTAATAGTTTTACCGTGTTTCTGTACTGTTGATATCAATTCTTCAAAGCGTGTCAGCAGCAATGCCCTGTTGGGAAGTTTGGTTAAAGTGTCGTAACTTGCCTGATAGGCAACTTGTTTAGTCAATTCAACGGTATCGGTGATATCTGCAATTGCGATAACAAACCCCATTAACACTTCTTGTTCATCACGCAATGTATGCCGGGTAATGCGCACGGCGCGCTTCTCACCACCGGCAGTCTTCAAATAGCATTGGATTGTATTGACGTTGAATGCAAGCACAGGCAAATCTGAACCTTCTGATTCATGATAGGTGCCATCCCGGATCTTGCTGAGATCGAGTATTGTGGGGAGTAGGGTGCCTTGCACCTGGTTGAGAGTCACACCGAAAATCCTTTCCGCTCCTCTGTTCATATAAATAACATGATCGCGGGCATCGGTTGTAATGACGCCGTCTCCTACCGATTCAAGAGCTGCGTTGGAACCCGCCTTAGCAACAAATAACGACTGCATGAATTCGTTGATGCGCCGCCAATTTAGTAATGGATAAATAGCTATCGTTCCAAGTAGGGCGGCGCTCGGGGGAAGCCAGATATGCGCCAGACGTAGGGCTACCCAAACAAAAAATAAACCGCAGCCCAACAAAATTAGCAGAAAAGGTATCGTGATGTTGCGCTGCAGAATGCTTACAGCGAGTAGTGCAGTCAGTACCCAAATTATCGAAATCAAGCCGATTGAATGATCGGCTACAGGGTGGATGGCGCGATCATGCAATAACATATTGAGGACGTTGGCATGCCATTCAACACCGCTCATCGGCTGCCGGTTGAGCGGAGAAACGGGTGTAGCGAAGCGCATTCCCATGCCGGTTGCCGTCATTCCGACAATAATAATTTTATTTTTCAAGCTGGAAAGCACTTGATCGTCAAACAAAACCTGCGTATATGACAATTGCTGAAAACTACCCGGTTGTCCGGCGTAGGGAATTAGTGATTCGTGCGATCGCACCCAACGGCCGCGGGTATTTACAGGCGTTTCGCTTAGATCATCGGTCCAATCCGCCATGTATTTGTTTGATTGTGTTGCCAATGCAAGTCCGAATGCAGGCCACCGGGGTTCTTCAACTCCGGCTTTTAGAAAAACCCGCCGGGCTATGCCATCACTATCTAGTTCGATATCAACATGACCGAGCCGCGCATTTTCACGGAAGAAGGAGAGTGGTTCAACAAGATTGATGCGCTCAACGTTACCATCCGCGACGGGTGCCACCGGTAAGATAACAGCGCCGTGTGCGGCAATGGCAGCAGCTAGCAACTCATCGGCAAATGGATCATTTTGCGGTTCTGAAAACAGAATATCAAGCCCAATGACATTACTGCCAGTCTTATGCAGCCGATTGATTAGTTCCGCATGTAAACTTCTTGACCAAGGCCAGCGTCCCAATGTTTGCAGACTTTCTTCATCAATTGCTACGATAACGATGTTGTTGTCGGGCAGGGATTGCTGAATGGTGGAAATTTTGTCATAAAAAACAGCATCAATGCGCTCCAGAACTGAGAAAAACGACAGCAATCCCGTCCCGGCCAGCAGCAGGATCGTGCGTAAAATGAAAGTGGCGTGAGGGAAATATGTATGCCATCCGGTCATAGAAGAAGGTCAATTAATGGCATAAAAGGTAATAAATTCCAGTAAGGATTAGCATAAGGGATATCAATTGCTTGCGGCGGCCCCCATGGTCCTTCGAAACCATCCGATTCGATTGTTTTGGTGCGCAGGAAATATTTTCCACCATCGGGGCGATTAACGGTAAGTTGCGTTGCGGCCGTATTCTCGTCGTGTAAAATTTTTTTGAATTCCTTGTCTTGTGCCAGTTGAAAATGAAAGCGCTGCCCATCACCGCCAGCCCGCCACGCAAACGTCATTTGCGATTTGTCGAATTTTGTTTCTTCCATCGCTGGCCCGGGGAATGGCATCCGGAACGGCATGGCATCTGTAAACGGTCCGGCCCCTTCGGTTGCGGAAACCGATGCAATGCGCCAGAAATAATGTCCTGGCGATAAGGGATCGATCAAACGGAACTTATTGTCCGTTACTTTGGTGTCATGCACGATCGTCTTTGAGAATGCGGGATCCTGGCTGACTATAACAATATAATGTGCCGCTTCCGATTGAGCTGCCCATTGGAATTCTCGCGCAATCGGATCAATCACGCCGTCGGGTAAGGGCATAATGACAAAAGGCGGTTCAGGCCGTGCGTTCAACGTAAATGACATAATGGCATCACGCCCCTCAATACCCGTAGCATCAATGCCGCGAACCCGCAGCCAATAATCGCCATCCGGAATATCACCGTCGCGGAAAGGCAATTTGGCTGTAGTAAATTCAGTCCACATTTGGTTAAAACTCTGATCTTTGGCGATTTGCGCGCGGTAGGTACTGGCGCCTGCTAAAGCGGGTAATGTGATTATTAACGGCAAGCGTTCATAAATAGCGGATGTTTGTGTCAAATCGGGCGGTGGTAATAATTTTACCGGTGGAGAAGGCGGCGCGCTGAGCGCGGTCACTGTTCCAAATCCAGCGGAAACGTTAATCACTTTCTGGCCGCCACTGACTTGTACCAGCCCAGTCAGCACTTCACTGCTGGTATCTGTGCCGTTGATTAAAGTACCCACGCGGAAATCAGTGCCGCGAACCGAACTGACCGCAGAAGGGGTTTTAATTCTAAAACGGGTGCCGATTTCTGATTTAGGCGGCACAGAACTTTCAGTTCGGCCTTGTTGCAGTTCAATAAAGGTATCCACTAATCCATAATCGCCAAACACTTTCATCTCGTTGATGCGGATATGGCTGTTATCCTGAAGGCGCATGCGTGACTTGTCCGAAAATTCAATGGTAACGAAAGTGTCATTTTCACTTTTGATTTCATCTCCGGCATAAAGCGGCATGCCTAACTCTACTGGTATTTTTTCTTCCGTACTCACACGCGTTAACATTGCAGTGCCATGGATATTTACCACGCGCGCGTAAACACCTTCGGTATGTTGTTTTGACCACGCGACAGGAATTCTGATTTTTGTGCCAGGCGGGATGGTATAAGTATTTGGAACCCGGTTGAGCTGTTGCAGTCTGTTTACATATTGCATGCTAGTGAGATGCCGCTCACTAACGTTCCAGAGATTGTCGCCAGGACGTATCGTATAAATCCATTCCTCGGCCGTGGCTTGAGCGGATAAAGTCAGTAAACTGGCGAGAAACAATATCCAACAGGTGAGTCTAAACCTCTTACTGACTAATTTCGGCTTCATTTTATCCTCCAGTTATCAGCGAATTGACTTGAATTTATCTGGATAGCGCAAACCCGTCGACTGTAATCCTCTACAGTACTATGCAACAATTTCAACTGGAACGCCAACACTGATCCGGTCAAATAATTCCAATAAATCACTGTTACGCATCCGGATGCACCCAATTGAACCGGGTTTGCCCATTTCCACGCTATCCGGTGTCCCATGGATGTAAATATAACGTCGCATGGTGTCGACCGTACCCAGGCGATTAAAACCCGGCTCACAGCCGGAGAGCCATAAAATGCGAGTCAGAATCCAATCTCTTTTGGGGAATTGCGCTGCGAGCTCCGGTGAATAGAATTCGCCTGTAGGCCGCCGCTTGATAAAAACCGTATTGATCGGCTGACCGGCACCGATCTTGGCGCGAATGATATGTTTTCCTAATGGCGTGCAGAAACTGCCATTTTCCTGGGCAGTACCATTTTTTGCAGAGGAAATCTGATATTGCCGGATGAGTTGTCCGCGTTCATCCAGCAGTTCAAGTTGTTGGGTTGCAATAGTGATATTAATTTTCATGATTGCTCCGCACGGCTGTTTTGCGTCTTTGTGCGAAAAATTGTTTCAATAATGCACTGGCTTCGGGTGCCAGGATGCCTGCCGCAACTTGCAGATGATGATTCAGCCGCGTCTCTGCTGGTAGATCAATCACACTGCCGCATGCGCCGGTTTTCGGATCCGCAGCCGCGTAAACCAGGCGTTGGATGCGGGCATGAAAAATCGCACCAACACACATCACACAGGGCTCCAATGTGACATAAAGCGTGCAGTCCTGCAAACGATAATTGATCAGATTGCTGCCCGCATCGCGCATCGCCATGATTTCGGCGTGTGCGGTAGGATCGTCGGAAGTAATGGGTTGATTATGGCCACGCCCCACGATCACTCCATTTTGCACTACCACAGCGCCAACCGGCACCTCGCCAATAGCTTGCGCCTGTTGAGCGAGTTCCAAAGCAACCTGCATGAAATGACTATCGGTATCGGTTTTCAACGTCATTTTGGTTTCAAATAGTGTTTGGCAATTCAGCGCGATGCTTTCTCGTCATGGTTTTTATGCTACATTGCTACCCATTGTAAATTCCGAATCTTCATGGCGAGCTGTTTCCCGGCTTATTCTGTATTAACACGCTTGATTCCTAAAACTTTTATTACACATGATCGCTCAAGCTCAATCGCAACTTCATACTATCCGTGATCTTTTACGTTTTGCGATCAGCCAGTTTAATAAAGCCGGTCTGCATTTTGGCCATGGCTCCGCCAATGCGTATGACGAAGCGGCTTATCTTATTCTGAAAACCCTCTATTTGCCACTGGATCAACTGGAGCCCTTCCTGGATGCTCGCGTGACGGATACTGAATGCAGTCAAGTGTTGGAAATGATCGATCGCCGTGTCACAGATAGAATTCCCGTCGCCTATCTGACACATGAGGCCTGGTTGGGAGATTTTAATTTTTATGTCGACGAACGCGTAATTATACCGCGATCTTTCATTGCCGAATTGCTGCAAACGCAACTTTCGCCTTGGATCACCGAACCCGATACTATTATTTCCGCACTGGATTTGTGTACCGGATCAGGTTGTCTCGCGATTCTGATGGCGCACGCTTTTGAGAATGCACAGATCGATGCTGTCGATATTTCCACTCAGGCGTTGGCAGTGGCGCATAAGAATGTACAGGATTACGGACTGGAACAAAGAATTGATCTGATCGAATCCGATCTGTTTTCAGCGTTACACGGAAAGCGCTACGACCTGATTATCAGCAATCCACCGTATGTGAATGCCGAATCTATGATGGAATTACCCCAGGAGTACCGGCATGAGCCAGAAAATGCACTGGCAAGCGGATTGGATGGGCTGGATGCAACGCGCCAAATTTTGCAACACGCTGCTCGGTACTTAACCGATGACGGCATATTAGTGGTCGAAATCGGCCATAACCGTGCGGAACTGGAACAGGCCTATCCAAGAGTGCCGTTTACTTGGCTGGAAACCAGTGCCGGAGACGAATTTGTGTTTCTGTTGCAGCGGGAGCAGTTTCCGGATGATTGAACGAAGCTTCAATCGAAGGGCCGTAGGATGTGCTGAGCAAAGTGAAGCGCATCGCGCTCTCGAAATATGCGCCTCCTTATTGCGTCGGCACATCCTACACACTTCCTGTATAAATTATTAACTTAAGGATTTTCTCTATGCCAATGTTATCGATCAACCCGGCCACAGGCCAAACCATTCAATCTTTTCCAACTTGGCAAAGCGGTGAAATCGACGCAGTATTGAGTCAGGTGGTGTCCGCGCAGACCGATTGGGCGGCGCTCAGTTTTGCACAGCGAGCGACCTGCATGCGGAATCTTGCGAAAATATTCCGGCAGCGCAGCGAGGAGTATGCCAATCTGATCACGGAAGAGATGGGAAAATTACTCAAAGAGGCCAGGGCGGAGATAGAAAAATGCGCGATGGGTTGTCAGTACTATGCCGATCATGCGCAATCGTATTTAAACGATGAAGTGATCACTTCCGACGCCAGCCGCAGCATGGTTATTTATCAACCTTTGGGCACCGTATTGTGCATCATGCCGTGGAATTTTCCTTTCTGGCAATTAATCCGTGCGGCAGCACCGGCGATGATGGCGGGCAATGCGGTGGTATTAAAGCATGCATCGAATGTTCCCCGTTGCGCGCTTGCACTGGAAGAGGCATTCCGGCAAGCCGGATTTCCCGCTTATACATTCCGCACCCTGATGATCAGCGCCGAACAAGCGGAAGCAGTGGTCGCCGATAAGCGTATTGCGGCGGTCACCTTGACCGGCAGCAGTGCGGCGGGACGAAAAGTCGCGGCCGCCGCCGGTCAACATCTAAAAAAATGCGTACTCGAACTCGGCGGATCGGACCCCTTTATCGTACTCGACGATGCCGACATCGCATTCACCGCACAGCAAGCGCTCGTGGCGCGTTTTCAGAATATGGGGCAGAGCTGTATTGCCGCCAAACGTTTCATTCTTGTGGATACTATCGCCGATTCATTTGTCGAGCAATTTACAACGCTGGTTAATCAATTACAGAGCGGCGACCCGAAAAACGATGCCACCAGCATTGCGCCGATGGCGCGCGCCGATTTGCGCACTGCGCTGCACGACCAGGTCGAAAGGAGTCTGGCAGCGGGCGCAAAGCTCGTGACCGGCGGTACTTTTATCGGCACACAAGGCGCGTATTACGCACCGGCAATTTTAGATCATGTGCAACCGGGCATGCCAGCGTTTGATGAAGAATTGTTCGGCCCGGTGGCTGCGATAGTGCGGGTAAGAAATGCCGAAGAGGCAATCAAATTGGCCAATCAGACGGATTTCGGTTTGGGCGGCAGTGTGTGGACATCGAACGCGGCGCGGGGTGAAGCGCTGGCGCGGCAAATTCACGCGGGTTGTGTCTTTGTCAATGGTATCGTCAAAAGCGATCCACGCTTGCCGTTCGGCGGCATTAAAGATTCCGGGTATGGACGGGAGCTGTCGTATCACGGTATCCGTGAATTCATGAATATCAAAACGGTATGGATTAAGTAGTAGCAGGCAGATCATATGATACTGTAGTACCATTGACTTTAATATAGCCACGCGACATTAAACCCATATATATAGCTTCAATATCAACAGCTAAAGTATTTTTTCCGAATTTGGCATAAATGGTACTCATCAATGTTTTTGGAGTGCGCGGTTTCGATGTGTTGCGTTTAAGGAGATCTTCCACAGTAATTTCAATTAATTCATCGATCGATGTTCTGGTGGAAGAACTTTTCTGATTAATCACAATTGCCTTGCCTTTTGTTGCCGGTGGAGTAAGACAAGGCATTTCTTCTATTGAAATTGATCGTACGACAAAAATCTTATTCGCCTTCATATGCTTGATTAGAGGATCAAAGCCAGTATCTTTAGAAACAATGTGAAAAAAACCTGAAGGATCGTTTGCCGCCAGAATGCCAAGATAGTAAGCAATATGGAAATCAAGCGCATTGACTCCAGGCGTTTCAAGTATGACATAATCTGCTCGTTCTCCCAGTTCATGCATCGTCAGAACAAGTTCAACCGGAAGTTTCGTATTGTTTGGACCTAAGAAGATATGCACTCGAAATTGCTCACCTTTCAGCAAAGCAAGCGACTTCGTTTGTACATTCTCGTAATCAATCAAAATATAATTTTTTTTCAAGGCAATCACTCAGTAAAAATCACTAACCAAAACTATGCGGCAAGTGAATCTAATTAGCGGCATCTCTGGTTTTATACTTTACTCCGGCGGAATGCTTACAAGCAGCACTGCGAAATATTAAGCCCATGCACCGGTGTTTCTGTAATCCATGTCATCATGGTGCCCTGGGAAGCTGATACTAACTTTATATGCGCGGAGACGGTTTATGCGACATCGGTTGGCTGCAACACTGGGCTTTATTGTTTTTGTATTGCTATCTGCGTCAGTCTTCGCAGCCGATCAAGTTGCGGCGCCTGCTGCAATCGAGAACACGCTGGGTATGAAGTTCGTGTTGGTGCTTGCCGGTGAGTTCGTGATGGGGGCGATGAGTCGCCGGATGTGTTGTCAAAAGCCTACCCGCAGTACGAGCGCCACCGAGCTGAGGAGCTGGGTGACGAAGCGCCAGTGCATCGCGTGCGCATCACACAACCTCTCTACCTTGGCCAGTTTGAAGTCAGTGTCGGCCAGTTCCGCAAATTTTTAGAAGCTTCAGGCTATATTCCAGAGCCAGTGGCAGATGGGACGGGAGCTTACGGATACAACACGGATTATGATGCGGTAAAGTCCGTTAGCGGCGATGCCTATGAGGGGCGTGATCTGAAATACTCCTGGCGTATCTGGGTTTTACCCAGGGAGACGATCACCCTGTTTTGAACGTAACTTGGAACGATACGGTGGCGATGGCGAAATGGCTTATCGAAATAGAGGGTGTTAAGGAAACGCTGAATAATTCATCGCGCAGTAGAGATCAAGCCGAATGACTATGTGATATTGCGATAATTTGCGCA
>NZ_JAIEME010000094.1 GCF_019752415.1 Nitrosomonas sp. | reverse complement strand
TCATATTGATATGTCTCGGTTGTTGCGTTCCGTGCGCCTCGTGCTTCATCTCGTTCGCCGAATTAATCAGTGTTTCCCTAGTATCAGAACTGACTAAATAACCAACGATAATGACTTTACAACCGCTGCCGGGGATAACCAGTTCTTCGTGATTGGTTTCAAGGACGCTGATCTTGGAGGCTCGGTTTATCTTCCTCAGACGGTGGCGGCAGTTCCAGAACCCGAAACCTATGTGATGTTGTTAGTCGGATTAGGCTTGCTGGGATTCATGGTGCGTCGTAGCAAAGAATCATTAGTTTAAAATGACTACAGGATACGTCCGTAATTAATGACTGACTGTATTGTCAATAAAAACTCGAAACGTGAAGTGCAAGCAGCATCCGCTATTCAATTGGAATAGTCGCGATCCGACTGGATATGGTGACTGTCAGATCGGACGCGACTATTACAAATTATTCTTTTGCAGGTCGTCCTGTTTTGATTATTTCCACCTGGGCTACCGCTTGGAGTAATGCTGACTGATTGAGATTAGATAAGCGTAATAGTCCTGCGCGCATCAGTTCGCTTTTTTTCACATGCACTCCTGCTTCAAGGCATTTCTTTTTCAGTTCAGCCAGCTTGGCGTAATCACTTTCCGGCAGAGTAAAGCTATCGCGGATCATTTTAATTTTCTTTGGTTTATCTTTTTTTGATTGTTTCTTTGCTTCATCTTTGGTTGCAGGAAGCGCTGTCTTGGCCTCTTTGCCTGCAGTATTGCTAGGCATGTCCGTTTTTTTCACAGCAGCAACAGGTGCTTTTGCGACAGAGCTTTCAGCAGTTGATGAAGGTTTTGCTTTTTCATTGGGTGTGGTTTTCTTTGTCATGATTAATCCCTTTAAAGTGATGAATTGAAATTGAATAGCTTAAATTACACAGAACAATATAAACTGTTTATACAGTATATACCGATTAATGCTTTTGTGGGCGAATCTTCATTTAAATCCAATTTCTCATCAATCTAGCGCTGTTGATTGCACGCACGATTGCGGTGAAACCCGAAGTGGTGTTGCTTGATGAGCCGACCTCGGCGCTTGATCCAATTTCCACCGCGCGGATAGAAGACCTGATCTTTACGCTCAAGGAGGATTACACCATTGTTATATTTACGCACAATATGCAACAAGCAGCACGTGTTTCAGACTATACGGCGTAAATGTATCTGGGAGAGCTGATTGAGTTTGGTGACACCGATACGCTTTTTACTAAACCCAAACAGAAAGCAACAGAGGATTATATCACTGGAAAATTTGGCTAGACATATCGAGAATTAGATGACTATTTGAGCGATATTGGCGTTTGACACCCTACTTTGTTTCCCGTAAATTAATGAGTAAGTATTTTCTGATGCAGTCCCTAGTGCTTTCTTACTTTTCCGGAGCATTCATATGCCCGCTGCACCATTACCCGAGGATGAATTAATTCGCTTAAAGGCACTTGCCGATTTGGAAGTATTGGATTCATCATACGAATCTGAATTTGATGCATTGGTTCAGGCTGCTGCGCTGGTGTGTGATGTACCTATCTCGCTAATTAGTTTAGTTGATGCTGAACGGCAATGGTTTAAGGCTAATATCGGACTACCTGGCGTTACCGAAACCCCGCGAGAAATGGCATTCTGTGCTTATACCATCCATGATGACGGTATTCTTGAAGTAGAAGATGCTACCAAAGACTCCCGCTTTAATGACAACCCCTTAGTCAATTCCGAACCCAATATTCGTTTTTATGCAGGTGCAACCTTGCGTTTAAGCGAAGGTGCGAATGTCGGCACACTGTGCGTGATTGATATTAAGCCGCGCAAATTGGATGACAAGCAAAGAGCGATACTCAGTTCTCTTGCTAAAGCAGCAGTAGGCATGCTTGAAGGTCGCCGGGCCTTGGTAATGGAACACCGCACATTGAAACAAGTCACGCATTTGGCTGGTCAATTATCTAACAGCGAAGCGCGCTTTCGCATACTCTGTGAAGCATCACCGTTAGGTATTTTTTCCACTGATGCGATAGGAAGTTGCACCTACACCAATGCGTGCTGGCAAGAAATTTTTGGTTTGACACTCGAGCAAAGCTTGGGTTATGGCTGGCAGGATGGATTACATCCTGATGATAAAGCGCATATTCTTACGGCGTGGAACACCAGTACAAGCAAGAGGTCGGGATTTGATTTTGAGTTTCGTACCCAAGATAAACAGGGTAATACGCGATATGTTCATACTCGCGCCAAACCGATCTTCTCCGCTGAATCTAACGCTATGGGATTTGTTGGTTCGGTAGAAGATATTACTCAGCATAAAATGTTAGCGCAAGAAAATAGTGCGTTACTCAACACCATTCGTGCACAATTTATTATGTCGATTACCGATACGAAAGGGAAAATCGTGGAGGTGAATGATAGTTTCTGTGCTATTAGCAAATATTCTCGCGAAGAACTCATTGGCAGTAACCATCGCATTATTAACTCAGGTTCTCATCCACGCGAATTTTTCACCGACTTGTGGCAAACCATCTCTAAAGGAAAATCTTGGCGCGGTGAAATTTGCAATCGCGCAAAGGATGGAACAATGTATTGGGTGGATAGTGTTATCACCCCGTTAAAAAATGCCGCGGGTGAAATTGACCGTTATGTTTCGATACGTCGAGACATTACAGAACGCATGAATCAGCGTTTGTTGCTTGAAGAAACCCATAATCGTATGTCGCTTGCCACCAATAGCGGTGAAATCGGTGTATGGGAATATAACATTACCCATGGCACTTTAGTATGGGACGAGTGGATGTATAAACTCTATGGATTATCGCCCACAACCCAATCTGAAGTGTACGAGTTATGGGTAAAACATTTACACCCAGATGATAAAGGGGAAGCAGAAAAGGCGCTCTCAGATGCGATTGCAGGCATTGCACCATTCAATACTGAATTTAGAATTGTTTGGCACGATGGCAACATTCACCATCTCCGTGCCGCTGCGCACGTAATACGAGATGAGCAAGATAATGCGCTAAAAATAATTGGCGTTAACTGGGATGTCAGCCGCCTGCGTAGACTAACCGAAGAATTAGCCGAACAACACGAATTGATGCACATAACACTAAAATCCATTGGTGATGCAGTTATCACCACCGATGCCCGAGGCAATACCCAGTGGATGAATCCCGTTGCCGAACACATGACCGGGTGGACCAATGAAGAAGCAAAAGGGCGTCCACTGGCACAGGTTTTTCATATTGTCAATGAAGAGACCCGACTCCTGACTGAAAATCCAGTTGCCCTTTGTATGGAACAAGGAAAAATAGTTGGTCTTGCCAATCACACGATTTTAATTTCTCGCAATGGTGATGAATTTGGCATTGAAGACTCCGCTGCACCCATTCGCAACGAACGAGGTGATTTACTCGGCGTTGTTCTCGTATTTCATGATGTGACCGAGCAACGCCGCTTAAGTGGGGAAGTCAGCTACCAAGCCTCGCATGATACGTTAACCGGATTAGTTAACCGTGCGGAATTTGAAGTGCATCTGCGCCGCATATTGCAAAGCACGCATGGAAATAAATCCCAACATGCCTTGATGTATATCGATTTAGATCAATTTAAAGTGGTAAATGACACCTGTGGACACTCGGTTGGCGATCAATTGCTGCAACAAATTAGTCAATTATTATGCGAAACGGTGCGCACTCGAGATACTTTGGCAAGATTAGGGGGAGATGAATTTGGCGTACTTTTGGAACACTGCACGGCCGGGCAAGCACAACGAGTCGCACAAAAAATTTGCGACAAAATGGAAGATTTTCGTTTTCACCATAATTTGCATCGTTTTCGCATTGGTACCAGTATCGGCCTAGTCGAAATCGACAACCGCTGGCAAACTACCGCCGAGCTAATGCAAGCTGCGGATACATCGTGTTACGCTGCAAAAGATGCTGGGCGTAATCGTGTACATATATGGTTCGATACCGATCAAACCATGCGTGCACGACACGGCGAAATGCAATGGGCTACGCGTATCGAACGCGCCCTTGATGAAAACCATTTTCAACTCTATGCACAAAGCATCATCGATTTGTCAGACGCGAGCAGCGGAATTCATGCGGAAGTATTACTGCGCATGTTGGATACCGATGGTACTATCATTCCACCCGGTGCTTTTCTCCCTGCGGCGGAAAGATTCAACTTGGCCTCTCGTGTCGACCGCTGGGTTTTACGCAGTGTCATCCAATGGCTTTCTGAACGCTCTGAAGATGCCCCTGCCATCGATATGCTGTGTATTAATCTCTCAGGGCAGTCTATCGGCGATCGTATCTTTCATAGCCACGCAACCGATATGCTCAGAAAAGCGGGATCAACTATTTGCGCGAAAATTTGTCTGGAAATTACCGAAACCGCTGCCGTTACGAACTTAGCGGATGCGTCATTATTTATTGAACAAGTCAGTTGTCTCGGTGTGCGTGTTGCGCTCGATGATTTTGGTGCAGGGGCATCGTCGTTCGGTTACTTGAAGAATCTAGCCGTCGATATTTTAAAAATCGATGGCCAATTTATTAAAAACTTGGTGGACGACCCATTAGATGATGTGGCTGTACGTTGTTTTATCGATGTAGCCCGCGTTGCTGGGTTAAAGACAGTGGCAGAATTTGTAGACAAACCTGCCGTGTTATGCCGCGTGCGTGAGCTTGGGATTGATTATGCCCAAGGTTTTCTAGTACACAAACCGGAACCCATAGCTCTCTTAACTGAGTTAAGTTCTGCCACTGCATAATGAGAGGCATCATTCGTATTCATTTTTTACCCAGTGCTTTCACGGCATCCAATCGCGCCGCTTGGCTGGCTGGCAGCAAGCTCGCCAGAATGCCGGTGATCAGTGCGACAAGAATGCCGGCAATCGAGGCCCAAGCGGGTGCCCAGGCGGGAAGTTGCGGATAGGCCAAACGCAACATCAGGCTGCCAAACTGCCCCAGTAAAAATCCCAAAATAGCACCAGCCAACGACAACCAAACTGCTTCGGCAAAAAATAACCGGCGTATGTCGGTGGACGTTGCGCCGATGGCTTTCAGCAAGCCAATTTCCGCTGTGCGCTGGTTGACCGAAACCAGCATCACATTCATGACTAAAATACCGGCAACAATCAAACTGATCGCGGCAATCCCGGCGACGGCCAAAGTCAACGCCTGTAAAACCCGGTCAAAGGTGGCGAGGATGGCGTCTTGCGTGATCACGGTCGTGTCATCTTCGCCGTCATGACTTTGCCGCATGGTTGCCAAAATGGCTTGTTTAGCGGATTCAATTTCACTGTGGCTTTTGGCTTCGATCAGAATACGGAATAACGAGGTGGTATTGAACAGCGCTTGGGCATAGTCAATCGGAATGATGACGATTTCATCGGTATTGAAGCCCATCGATTCACCTTGCGATGCCAGAACGCCGGAGACCAAAAACCGGTTGTCTCCCAACCGGACACGTTGCCCGATAGCCTGGCTGCGGGGAAAAAATTCATTGGCTATTTTTGCACCTAACACGATCTGAGCATTACGCTCGGTGCCATGCGCTAAGAAACTCCCCTGCGCCAGTTTCATATGCCGGATTGGTATCAAATTGGCCGTGCTACCTAAAACGGTGACTTCACGCAATCGATTGGCAGCGGATAGTTCCGCGGCGCCGACATTGAGCGGGGCATAACGCCGGACTTGCGGCAATCGGCCCAGCAGCTGCGCATCTTTTAAGGTTAAATCGCGCGGCGTTTGGCCTAATACCGCGCCCAAAAATGATCCGGAAGTTTCTGCACGCCCGGGAAGGACTACGAGCAAATTGGTGCCGATGGAAGAAAATTGATTGATCACATAGTTTCTCGCGCCATCGCCCAGAGCTGTCAGTACAACCACCGCCGCCACGCCCAATGCCATCGCTAGTATGATCAGCAGTGAACGGACGCGATAGCTCACCACGGTTTTGAACGATGTTTGCAGCGTATCAGTGAGCGTCATCGGTTTGATCCGTCAATATCTTCCCATCGCGCATGCCGATTTGGCGATGCGCGCGCAAACCCAATTCACGATCGTGCGTGACGACAATCAACGTGGTGCCAGTGTGATGCAGGTTTTCCAGCAGCAACATGACTTCAGCGCCGATCTGATGATCCAGATTGCCGGTCGGTTCATCGGCCAGAATAACGCTGGGATGCATGATTGTGGCACGCGCAATTGCTACCCGCTGGCGCTGCCCGCCGGAAAGTTCGGCTGGACGGTGATGTGCGCGCTCTTTCAGCTCAAATGCTTGCAAAGCATCATTCACAAGACTCTGACGTTGTGCAGACGGCATGCCACTTAGAATCAGAGGTAACTCGATATTTTCTGCAGCCGTTAAGCGGGGGACCAGATGGAACGATTGAAACACAAAACCGATTTTTTCCCGGCGGATTTGCGCCTGTTCCGTTTCCGACAGATCGGTAATTAACCGGTTATCCATCTCATAGCTACCGCCATCGGGTTTATCCAGCAAACCGATAATATTCAACAACGTGGATTTCCCGGAACCGGAAGGGCCCATGATCGAAACATACTCCCCCGAAGCGATATGCAGATTGATGTCATTGAGTGCATAAACCGCCTGATCACCCATGTGAAATGTGCGGGTAATAGCTGTCAGGCGGATCATTGGGATTTTTTGGGTTGCACGGCAACTCCGGCTTTGATGTTGTCCTGATCAAATGAAATCAGAACTTGATCGCCTGCTTTTAAACCACTGCGGATTTCGGTGAAGCTCCAGTTGCTCAGTCCGGTTTCCAGTTGTTGCTCGACTAAGCGGTTATTGGCATCAATCATCCAGACTTTGTTATTTTGCCGGATGGCTTGTGTCGGAATGCGCAGGACATTGTCTTTGCGCTCAAGAACAACCTCGACATCGGCGCTGTAGCCCACCAGCAAGGTATCGGTTGGGATCTGCAGAAAATCCACTTCGATATCCACGGTTCGTGCCTGTTTTTCAATTTCAGTCACATACGGTGCAACACGGCGGATTTTTCCAGGGAAAATTTTATCCGGCATCGCATCCAACGTGATGCGTGCCTCTTGCCCTATTTTAATTTTGGGTGCATCGACTTCATCCATCGGCGCAGTGACGTATAAACAACTGTCATCGATCAGATCAATCGTCGGCGGGGTTGGGATACCGGGCGGTGAAGGCGTGGTGAATTCACCCAGCTCGCCGCTGATATGCGCAATGACACCCGAAAAAGGCGCGGTAATGACGGTTCGGTCCACTCCCGCCTGAGCGACCCGAATTTGTGCCTCAGCGCGCTTGATGTCAGAGATGGTCGCATCACAACTGGCCTGCCGGGAACGTGCATTGGCATCGGCATCCTCTGCGCGCTGGGAACTGACAAAACCTTGCTCAACCAGTTGTTGTGTGCGGATTGATTCGCGCCGGGCATTTTCTGCCAGGATACAAGTTTCGCGGCGGCGTTCCTGCGCCATCGTCAGTTGCCGCTGCGCCAGTTCACGCTGTGCCTGGAGATCCTGACTCCAAAGCTCCAATAAAATCTGACCTTTTTGCACGTGATCGCCTTCTTTCACCCAGATTTTGGCGATTTGCCCGCCGGTAATGGGCGCGAGATTGGATCGCTGGCAGGATTTAATCGTGCCCGCTCGGGTGTTGACAATGGTCGCTTCGACATCGCCGGTTGCGACGGTAGCCAATTCCACTTCCAGCGGTTTAGGCCGGGTGAAATACCAACTGGCAAACGCGATTGCGCTCACCACAATGGCAAAGCCGATTAATCGTAGCGGTTTTCTGACGGGTGACATCATCAGAAATGCGGTGCCGGTTTGTAATAGGAAGACATTGGGTTGTGTTTCATTCTAAAACTGCGTATTTTACACGTTCATTTAAAGCCGCTTGATGGCAACTCACAAAAACCTTGAATAGACTATCCGTATGATTGATATTTGGCGCAAAAAATTCATCTTATCCGATTCCGATCGGCCTGCAAGCATGGAAGATATCCGCCCAACCGAGACGGATTATGAAGCACTAGACCCAAAAACGTTTGAAGCGATAGAAGCCGAAGCGCTGTTTCGCACGATTGATCAAACAAAAACCGAGATCGGCCGCTTGGCGTTGTACCGGTCTATCGCCCGTCCTGCGCAGGATGCGCAGGTATTGCAACAGAAACAGATTGCATTGCGTGAAATAGAATCGAACCCGGCGCTCTATAAGGCGCTGACTCATTATGTCGGCAAAATCACATCCGGAGAGAAATCGCTGAAACATCTTCTGTATGGCGAATTCTCAGGCGGCTTGGCGACCGATGAGCCGAGTTCGCGCTCGGATAAGCTGGAATTTGGCGGTTACGGGTACCGGCAATATCAGGACGGCACCCAATTTGCAGTCGATCTGGTCGAGAAAGCCGAGGCACTGCCACGCCCGCAATCCGCTTATTTACGCACGCTGCTCGATGCAATCCATGATTTTGGCCAATCGCGCACGTTTGCGTTGATGCAAGGTCCGGTATATTCGGTAGGCGGCAAATTCAAATCAAAAAAAGAAAAAACCAGTTTTGACCTGTATTCGCGTTTCCGCCCTTCGCTGTTTAAGCTCATGCCGATGCTGCTTTCCCTTGCCGCCGGATATGGCCTTCTGTTTTTCATGGAAATTTTGATGCCTGCATTGGGCACCTCGTATCTCTTTTACGGTATCTTGGCGCTCACTTTGCCGGTGTTCCCAATTATTCTGCTGGCGATTGGTGTATCTGACCGCGATTCGATCATTTATCCGTTGCGCAAACAATTCCGCGAAAGCCCGGAATTGGCCAAGGCGATCGAAGCATTGGGATTGCTCGATGAGCTGTTGTCTTTTGTCCGCTATGGGCAAGCGTGTACCGGAGACAAAGTATTGCCGGAAATTCTCGATGACAAGCAGCACCGACTGACCGTCAGTCAGGCGAGGAATCCGCTGCTGATTAAGACCATGCCGGATTACGTGCCGAATGATATCCATCTGGATCTGGCAAGCCGCGTACTGATCATCACCGGCCCGAACAGCGGCGGTAAAACGGCGTACTGCAAAACCATCGCGCAAATCCAATTACTCGGGCAAATCGGCTGCTACATTCCCGCCACGCACGGGCAACTGGTTCCAGCCGAACATATCTATTACCAAGTCCCTGACCCCGGCCAACTCAGCGCCGCAATGGGACGCTTCGGCCATGAACTCCAGCGCACGCGCGAAATTTTCTTCAACGCCACCCCGCGCAGCCTGGTGGTACTCGATGAATTATCCGAAGGCACGACGTTTGAAGAAAAAATGACGATTTCGGAATATATCTTAAAAGGATTTCATAAACTCGGCGCAAGCACGTTGCTGGTCACACATAACCACGAACTCTGCGAGCTGCTGCAAAAAGACGGCATTGGCCGCTACCTGCAAGTCGAATTTATGCCGCAAGGCCCGACGCACCGGCTGATCGCTGGCATCTCCAAAGTCAGCCATGCGGATCGTGTTGCTAGCGCGATTGGATTTAGCCGGAAGGATGTTGAAGAGCATCTGGAGAGACAGTGGAGCCGCCAAGAAACAAGAGAATAGTCTATATTGATTATGAATATGTAAATGGTTGATCAGATCATTCATATATAATGTACAAGGCTTAATAAAGATAAATTCAGCATGCCTAAAAACATAAATTCTGCAAGCCGCTTGTTCAAAATATTGGAACAAGCTCAATTGCATGGAAAAAATAAGACGGCACTTGAAGTTTGGGCGGAAATTCTTGATGTGAGCGAAAAGCACTCGCATCGACGTGTTGTAGCTGTAGGTGAACTTGTTCATGCTATGCACAGAGAACTTGAGCATGCAACTGCTGAGCTTGCAACAGGTAATTTTTCAAAGAATCTCTACGAGAGAGCATTTTCTCAAATTGAGCATGCTTTATCGCCAATGCTATTTCCCAACTCATGGGACCATGTAAAACAATACCTAACTCCTGAAGTTCTCACAGCGCTAGCTTTTTGTACTGAAATCCTCCCAGATGAAGAAGCACAAATATCTGCCGAGGAGATTTCTTCTATTCGGATTAAAGTTGAAGAGCTTCGAACTTCACTGAACGACATAGACATGCCATTGAGGTTAAGATCACTCATTCAACATCACATTAAACTCATTGAAAACGCTCTCGCTGAATACCCAGTTGTTGGTGCAAAAGCATTGCGCGAAGCTGCTCGTACCGCGCTCGGTGAAATGATTGAGGCAAAAGATGAGATTGCTGTCGCAAAGAATTCTAGTGCGGTAGCGACTCTTGGATCTGTTTGGAAGACTGTTAATCAGGCAGCGGATGTTGCTCTTAAAGCCGAGAAGATTGCACAACTTGGTCAACGAGCATGGGATACGTTGAATGGTATTTTGTGACATCAGTGCAGTAGGGCGCAATCAATATTGCGCCGAATATCTGGTGTAATACCTTATTGCCACATTTTTTCTGCATTGGTTGCTTCGAGGCATACCGTAATGCTCATAGTGAATTTTCATAACATCTATCTGAGTATATCTCTGTGGTAGCTTACTGCAGAGTTGTGGGTGTCAAATTATCCATAATCACTTATCCATCGAATTATTATAATTCCCATGATAACGATTGCCGAAGTACCGGAATATATCCGCCAAGCGGAAAAAATATTGACCGAAGCAGAACGACAGGATGTGTTGAACTACTTGGCCACCCTCCAAAGCGGGCGATTTGATCGAAGGCACAGGTGGAATTCGCAAGTTGCGCTGGGGCAGGAGCGGACGCGGCAAGCGTGGCGGCGTGTGGGTTATTTATTACTACCACAGCGATTTGATGTCGCTTTATTTGCTAACGCTGTTCGCCAAGAACAAACAGGACAATTTGAGTAAAGCTGAGCGTAACGAATTGGAGAAACTGGTGGATATTTTGGTTGCAGCATGGATCGAGAGGTAAGAAATGGGAGCGACTTTTGACAGTATCGCGCGTGGCTTGAATGAAGCCGTTGCGCATGCCAAAGGCAAGAAAGTTGCAGTAGAAATATATCAACCGGAGGCAGTGGATATTTTGGCGTTGCGTCAAAGCCTGGGTATGACGCAAGAGCAATTTGCCGCGAAGTTTGGGTTTTCTGTTGCAACCTTGCGCCACTGGGAACGCGGAGATCGTTCACCGCATGGTACGTCGCTGGTGTTGTTGAATGTCATTAAACGCGCACTGGATGCTGTCAAAGCGGCATTGAGCTGAAATATTGGGTGTGATAGCAGAGTGCAATGCAATCGTGAAGACAAGCAATGGCCATAAGGCAAGCCTTACTATTTAACAATTGCGTACAAAATTATAGCCCGCTCATTTAGTTTGTATCAGAAAGAAGTGAAGAAATATTTTGCTTGAAAATGATCTTATCCTGATCCGATAAATGCCCCAATGTACTGATGATTAAACGATGATCCAGTGTAAATAGTTTTAAACGAATTAATGACGCTACCGGTAGACCTGTGCAATTCAAATCATTTATCGGTGTATCTAATGGCCAGGCAGAATGTTTGGCGGAGGTGATCATTGCCATGACGCTATGATTGATGCCGCTATTAAATAACTTTGCTGAAGAAATGATCAGCGCAGGCCTATTCTTATTTGCTTGCTGATCAGTAAATGGAAATGGAATTTTAACGATGTCATAGCGATTATAAATCACGATATGCCTCAGCATCTTCAGCGCTACTCCATTCCGATAAAGTGCCACTTAATGCGCTAATGTAATCAACATCAATAGGCTCGATCCGGCGTACGGATATTTTTCCATCTTCTTGAACTTCCCAGGCAAGTGTGTCCCCCGTTTTAAGCTGCAATGTTTTACGCACTTCAGCGGGCACAGTGACCTGGCCTTTGCTACTTATTTTGGCAAGTTGAAGCATACTATTATCTTCTAAAGTAAGGAGCCTTTACTTTAATGAGTATTGGAGTTGTATGCAATACTTGCAACAATAGAATCTTACAATTCATCGTACCTATACTACAATTTCCTGTGGCAAGATTTTTAAGAAATTCAGAAGTATTTGAATTCTTTTAATTCTGTTTATCCAAAGATTCCGAAACACAACCATTATTGATGATTAAGCTATACTGCTACTATTCGAATCTGAAGTCATACTGATGGAGTTACACCGATGAAAATTCACGAGTATCAAGCAAAAGAAATTTTGCGAAAATATGGGGTTGTTACGCCGAAAGGCATTGCTTGTTTCAGTGTTGACGAAGCTGTGAAAGCTGCGCAGCAACTGGGTGGCGATGTGTGGGCAGTTAAAGCGCAGATTTATGCCGGCGGGCGCGGTAAGGGCGGAGGGGTGAAAGTGGCCAAGTCGCTGGACGAAGTGCGGCGGCGCGCGAGTGAAATCTTAAATATGCGCTTGGTAACGCATCAGACCGGCCCGGAAGGGCAAGTGGTGCATCGGCTTTTTATCGAACAGGGTGTTTCTATCGAGAAAGAATTCTATGTCGGCATGGTGGTGGATCGTGGCCGTCAGCGCGTGTGCCTGATGGCAAGCTCGGAAGGCGGCATGGAAATCGAAAAAGTGGCGGCTGAAACACCGGAGAAGATTCATAAAGTGTTTATTGATCCGATTGCGGGGCTCAGTCAGCAGCAAGCCGAGGAAGTTGCATTGAAAATCGGTATTCCTGCACAAAGTGTGCCGCAAGCGGTCACGTTGTTGCAAGGTCTGTACCAAGCATTTGATGACACCGATTCGTCGCTGCTGGAAATTAATCCGCTGACGTTAACTGCTGAGAAACAGGTGATCGCGCTCGACGCCAAAATGAATTTTGACGACAATGCGTTGTTTCGACATCCGGAAATCGTCGCATTACGTGATCTGGATGAGGAAGACCCGGTTGAGATTGAGGCATCTAAACACGAGTTATCGTACATTCCATTGGACGGCAATATCGGTTGTCTTGTAAATGGCGCGGGGCTGGCGATGGCAACGATGGATATTATTAAATTATATGGTGGCAATCCTGCGAATTTCCTTGATGTCGGTGGCGGCGCAACGGCTGAGAAAGTGACCGAGGCGTTTAAGTTGATGCTACGCAATCCCAATTTGCAAGCGATTCTGGTAAATATTTTCGGCGGCATCATGAAATGCGATGTGATCGCGCAAGGTGTGGTGGCTGCTGCGCGCGAGGTGCAGTTGACAGTGCCGCTTGTGGTGCGCCTGGAAGGCACCAACGTGGAACTGGGGAAAAAAATTCTCGCCGATTCCGGGCTGACCATTATCTCGGCGGAAAACATGGCCGATGCGGCGCAGAAATCGGTCAGCGCGGCCAAGACCAAGTTATCGTCGTGAGGTTGTCAGTGTCAGTCATAAAAGGAGTCGTGCCATGTCTATTCTGATTAATCGCAACAGCCGCGTGATGACGCAGGGCATTACCGGTAAAACCGGACAATTCCATACGCGTATGTGCCGTGAGTATGCAAACGGCAAGGAATGCTTTGTCGCCGGTGTGAATCCGCGCAAACCCGGCGAGGATTTTGAAGGCATACCGGTTTATGCGTCAGTGAAGGAAGCCAAACAGCAAACCGGTGCGAATGTTTCCGTCATTTATGTGCCGCCGCCTTTTGCCGCGGCGGCGATTGATGAAGCCGTTGAGGCCGAACTGGATCTGGTGATTTGCATCACTGAAGGCATTCCGGTGCGCGATATGCTCCGCACGCGCTATAAAATGCAGGGTAAGAAAACCCGGCTGATCGGTCCGAATTGCCCGGGAATCATCACGCCGGATGAACTCAAGATCGGCATCATGCCGGGTTACATCCATAAAAAAGGCCGTATCGGCGTGGTTTCACGTTCGGGCACATTGACCTATGAAGCCGTGGCGCAACTGATGGCGCTGGGATTGGGACAATCCACCTGTATCGGGATCGGCGGTGATCCGGTAAATGGGCTGAAGCACCTCGACGTTTTGCAATTATTCAATGAGGATGATGAAACCGATGCCGTGCTGATGGTCGGTGAAATCGGCGGTACCGATGAGGAGGATTGCGCGCGCTGGGTGAAAGAGAACATGCGAAAACCAGTCGTCGGATTTATCGCAGGCGTGACTGCGCCGCCCGGTAAGCGCATGGGCCATGCCGGGGCGATTATTTCCGGCGGCAAGGGAACAGCACAGGAAAAGCTCGAAGTGATGGAATCCTGCGGAATTAAGGTCACCCATAATCCGGCTGAGATGGGAAAATTGTTGAAATCAGTTTTATAGTTAAGAAGCCTCTGATTAATTGTCATTTAGAGCATAGCGAGAAATCTATAATGTTGATTCGCAAAGATTCCTCACTGTGTTCGGAATGACAAAGATGAGTTATTCAGAGTTTCCTTAAGTCAGCTTACCAATTATTGGAGATGTAATGCATGCGTTATCATTTATCGTTTCTTATTATTCTTGCGGTATTAGTTGTTTCTGCTTGTAGCGGGATTCCGGAAAAACAACAACTTCCCGCCAGAAAGCCTGAGCGCCCGGCAGGTCCGTTACCGGAAAGCGCAAAACCAAAATACAACTTAACGGGTTATCCGATAAACACACAGCAAGGTTATATTGACGGTTGTGAAACGGCCAAAAGAACCAGCTGGGCGTTTAAGGACCTGAATCGATATCAGAAGGATGATCAGTACCGGATGGGTTGGGATGATGGGTTTTCGATGTGCAATGGGAAGAAATAGTAACTAAGCGGTTACTGACAGAATGATCCGTATTTGTCTGTATCTCAGTCTGTTGATCCTGCTAAGCGCACTATCGGTTTCTGTATTTTCCAATGAACTGCCCCTTGCCGTTAAACAAAAACTGCTACAAGCCGCCATTCCGGAATCCGCTATCGGTGTGTATGTACAGGAGATTGGTGCGAATCAGCCGATTGTGGCGGCTAATGCCGATGCGGCAATGAATCCTGCCTCGGTGATGAAGTTATTAACAACCTATGCCGGGCTGGAATTACTCGGGCCTGCGTATAGTTGGCCGACCATGCTGTATGCCAATGGAAAGATTACTGATGGTGTTTTGGATGGCGACCTGATCATCAAAGGGTATGGTGATCCCAAACTGGATTTGGAGAATTTCTGGCTGTTGATTCATCGTTTGCGTCAAACCGGATTGCATGAAATTAAAGGCAATCTGGTTTTAGATCATACGCATTATGCTATTCCCAATGATGATCCGGGTGAGTTTGACGGGCAGCCTTATCGCACCTACAACATCCTTCCGGAAGCATTGCTGGTGAATTACCGCACATCCACGATTCATCTGTTTCCGCAACCGGAAAAAAACTCAGTGCGTGTCGTGGTTGATCCATTGCCGGAGTCTTTGCAGGTACAGAATAACTTGAAGCTTACCCAGGGCGTATGCGGAGATTGGCGAAATTTACTGACGATTGATGCGATTGCGGATAACGAAGATAAAAATAATTTTACCGTGGTTCTGAACGGAAGTTTTTCCAAACAGTGCGGCAAGCAATCGTATATGTTGAGCTTGCAAGATAGCGCCATCTATACACGGGACTTATTTAAACACCTCTGGGCGCAACAGGGCGGTTTGTTTCATGGCGATGTGATCATGAGTCAGACGCCAAGAGGTTTGTCGCCGCTTAAGATTTATCAATCCCCGCCGCTGGCGGATGTCATTCGTGGCATCAACAAATTTAGTAATAATATTGCAGCGCGCCAACTCTATTTGACGCTAGGAACGGGTGATACTGCCGTCAATAATTCTCCGGCCACATTGGAAAAATCCGATGCGATGATCCGGCGCTGGCTGGCAGACAAGCAACTGAGCTTCCCGGAATTGGTGGTGGAAAATGGTTCCGGATTGTCGCGCAAGGAACGGATCAGCGCCCGGCACATGGGCCAGCTTTTGCTTGCGGCCTTTAAAAGCTCGGTTATGCCGGAGTTTATTTCATCACTTCCCATTGCGGCAGTGGACGGAACTTTGAAAAATCGTTTTACGGATACACCGGTGAAAGGGCTAGCACATATGAAAACAGGTGCTCTAAACGATGTGCGCGCGCTGGCGGGGTATTTGCTGGACAAAATGGGGCGGCGTGTCATCGTGGTCTTCTTTGTCAATCACGATCAGGCCGGACAATCCCGTGTTGCGATGGATACGCTGGTGCAATGGGTTTATAACCGGCAATAATCATTTTCATATGTATTGATTCCGAGTGTTATTCGGCGTAGAGTTCCGACTCAAGGTAGATTATCTATTTTGAAGTCAGTTGGTTCCCATCAACCCTCGAGGGAGTGCACAATATGATGAATGAATATAAATCGCTTCCTGTACAGTATCTTACCGGAACTGTGCAGATATCCAAACCCGCCTCACCAAACTCTGTAACGTCGGATTCACCTGCATCTGAGGTAATGACTGATTTGCGTAAATTGCATGCAGCCGTCATCGCGCCAAATATCACCATGGAAGTTGCCAATAACTATATGATGCATCGTGGCGTGCGTACATTGCTTGTTATGAATGACGACAACTCACTGGCGGGAATCATTACTGCAACCGATATTCTGGGCGAAAAGCCCATGCGGTTTATTCAAGAAAGAGGTGTTAAGCACAGCGAGATTTTGGTGCGTGACATGATGACCCTGCTTGAAGATCTGGAAGCAATCCCCTTGGAAGAAGTAATGCATGCTAGAGTTGGCAACATTGTGGCCAGTTTGCGTGAAGCTGACCGCTTGCATGCATTGGTCATAGACCATGATGCCAGCGGATTACCTAAAATATGTGGCATTTTCTCCTGGACTCAAATCGAAAAGCAGCTGGGTACAGTTATTCCACACAATAATGTAGCCAAGAGCTTTGCGGAGATTGAATCCACACTCATCGCAAGCTAGCATAAAATAATTACAAGCCAGTTCATAAACTTTCTCAACTGGCTTGCTTTATTAATCAAAACTATCTAGTAACTACTAAATCTCCAATCTTTTTAAAATTTCTTCAAAGATCTACAATTTAAGAATCGTAACGTAAAAGAATGTCTGCCAAACCAGAGATTTGATAGAAGTAACACTATCGTAACATTCACCTGTTGAGTAACTGGAGCAAATATCCCATGTGTTGTGCAAACCTAATTGACCTGAATACATGATAAAAAACCCCGGAAAGATAACTCCTGTTTTGCAAAAAATCCGTGCTCAAGGTAATGACATTCACGATCACTCTGTTTACTATTTATAATCATATGCATATACATAAATCTAGAAAGAATATCCAGATGCTACTGAGTGCATACATACTTAATTTAGCCTGCGCATCTCATAAGCATCTTGCATTTCTAGCAATCATATGTTTTGCTTATATTCAATAAGCTGACTAATTTCACGCACCGCCAATGAAACCTTCATCTTTTTTCTCTTTAATAAAGCACTCTGCTGCAAGCAGCGGGCTATTACCTACGCTCTTCAATCTGCTGGTTTTGGTTTCAACCAGCTGCTGGCCTCAAGGGGGAGGAATTGAAGCCGTAGAGGTTAGAAGAAATTTATATGATTAAACTATTATGCGTAAACTTTAAATCGGTAACGACAATGAGAAAAAAAATATTTATTGCCTGTCCTTGGACTCCGCTTGGTGGAGGGATGTTTAAAGTAGCTGATTACTTAATTCAGAGCCAAACACCTGAAAAAGCAAACAGCGATCATTCTGCTCAATTGGTTCCTTTAGACACCCGAGGTGGCAAACACCCAATTTTCTCAATTTTTTATTTAATTACTGCGCTCACGACCTTGCTTTTTTATAGAATATTAGGACAAGCCGCTGGGATCCACATTAATATGGCCGAGCGACTTAGTTTCTTTAGAAAAAGTACCGTGATACTGTTTTCTAGGTTGATTGGATTGCCCGTTATTCTGCATTTGCATGCAGCCCAACTGCATCATTTTTACGCCAGTCTACCTTCATTCTTAAGAGCATATATCCGTTGGACTTTCTCGAAAGCTTCAAAAGTTATTGTTCTTGGCGAAACAGCCAAGAAATTTGTGACTGCCGATTTAAGAATGGCTCCAGATAAAGTCGAGATTGTCTTAAATGGCGTGCCAGAACCGACATTTCCCAGAACGCCCTACTCTGCGACTCATAATAAAACACGCGTAATGTTTTTGGGAAATTTAAGTGAACGTAAGGGAGTATCAGATCTGTTAAATGCAATTGCAAAAAGTCAAGCTTTCCAAGATAACAAGGCTGAGGCTATTTTTGTGGGTGCAGAAGGGATTGAGTTTTATCAAAATAAGGCTAATCACTTAGGCATCTCAAATATGATTCAATTCGCAGGTTGGGCCGATCAAAAACAAGCCGCCAAGTGGATGGCTACTGCAGATATTTTAGCTTTGCCTTCTTATGATGAAGGACTTCCATTAGTTATTTTAGAAGCTCTAAGTAATCAAGTTGCCGTATTGTGTACGCCTGTTGGTGAAATCCCTAATAACCTTAAATCAGACGAAAATTCATTGTTTGTTTCACCGGGCAATATAGAAGAAATTACACAAGCCCTAGATAAATTGATCTTAGATAAGACTTATCGCGAACATATTGCCGCAAAAGGTCGAGAGCTTTATGAGAAGGGATTCTCGCTAGACTGCTTTTCTGACAGAATTGCTGAAGTTCACCAACGTATCTTTGGGGTTTCGGCTCGCACCGATGTAACTAAGAAGGGTAACTAAATGATCAAGTCAGGAAACTCTATAGCGCATAATATCGTAATTGAAACCGATATTTGTATTGTCGGTGCGGGTGCAGCGGGCATACCTATGGCGCTTGAGTTTGAACAAACAATTACTAAAGTGCTACTTTTAGAATCCGGTGACTTTAAAGAAGAAAAAGAGACTCAAGATCTTTACAGCGGTTCAGTTAGCAACAAGACTATGCACAGCCCTCCTGACAAATATCGGCAACGCAGATTTGGCGGCTCCACCACGATATGGGGCGGTCGTTGTGTCCCTTTTGACCCAATAGACTTTGAGAGACGCAGCTATATTCCACAAAGTGGCTGGCCCATTAACGTAGACGACTTAGCTGACTTCTATCCAAAAGCTAATAGTTATCTCGAAGCAGGATATTACTGCTACGATGCCAGGAACGCCTTTAATCCAGTACCTAAACCAATGTTTGAAGGTTTTACAAGTAGTGCTTTTTCTACAGATGGAATTGAACGTTTCTCATGTCCAACTGATCTTGGAAAACGTTATCGAAATCGTTTTGCGCAGTCTAGTAACATTGATTTATTACTTAATGCTAATGTCATAGCAATTGAATTGAATAACCCCGGAACTGAAGTCGATTTTTTACAGGTTGCCACACTTAATGGTAACGCTTTTAAAGTGAAAGCTAAGTCTTATATTTTAGCGATGGGAGGTATTGAAACAACTCGTCTTATGTTGGTCTCTAATAACATACATAAAAATGGTATTGGTAACCACAATGATATTTTAGGTCGCTTTTATATGTGCCATATTGCAGGAAATGTGGGCAGGTTAAAAATTAACGGGACAACTAGTAAAGTACAACATGGCTATGAGATTTCTCCCGAAGGGATCTATTGCCGAAGGCGTATTCAATTAACGGCCGAAAAACAAAAAGAACTCGGGGTGAGTAATATGGTGGCTCGATTACATTTTCCTAAAATCACCGACCCATCGCATAAAAGCGGAATTTTGTCCGGTTTATTCATGGCTAAGAATTTTGTGAGTTATGAATATGGCAAGCGACTCAAAGATGACGAGGAGAACACGCTTAAACTCAAAGCTAAACATTTTCTGAATATCTTGACTGATCCCTTTAATACGTTTAAATTTTTACTACACTGGCTTACAAAAAGAACATTAGCTGAACGTAAGTTCCCATCAGTAATTCTACCAAATGAATCTAATCAATTTAGTCTAGAAGTTCATGCTGAGCAAATACCCAACAAAAATAGTCGCATTTACTTAACCAGCGAAAAAGATGCACTGAATATGCCAAAGATTAATGTTGATTGGCAGTATCTTACAGAAGATGTTGAAGCTGTAAAAAAGACCTTAAAATTTTTCTCTGAAGAAATCGCCAAAGATGAAATAGGAAATTTTGAATTTGATGCAGATAACTTAGAAACAGAATTAATGCGTTTTGGGGCTTATGGAGGACATCATATTGGTACTACCCGGATGGGAGATAACCCTGAAACAAGCATTGTAAATAAAGATTGCCGGGTGCATGGAGTAAGTAATCTATATGTTGCCAGCAGCTCAGTTTTTCCAACATCAAGTCAAGCCAATCCTACACTGACCATTACAGCTATAGCATTAAGATTGGCTGCTCACATGAAGACAATGAAATGAAATCCAAAGAAATCAAAGTCCTAGTATTAGGTGGCAATGGATTCGTAGGAAATGAAATAGTCCGTCAACTTATGCAAATGAATCATGTAACACCTTTGATCGGTAGCCGGACACTTAGTGACAAGATAGTCCAAGGTGTTGCAGCACTAAAAATTGACAGTACTAATCTTTTAGAATTAAAAGATGGACTAAAAGAGGTTGATGCTGTAATCAACTGTGTGACAGGTGATGCAACTACCATTACGCAAGGTGCTCAGCTGATTTGTGAAGCAGCCACACTGAGTGGGATGCCAAAAATTATTCATCTTAGCAGTCAATCAGTCTACGGTGCACAAACTGGGGTTATTTCAGAAAACACCCCTCTGCGCGACGACCTTGGCTGGTATGGTCACGCCAAAATAGCTGCTGAATATGCTGTAGAAGATTACGGGAAAAATGGTGGAACAGCAATTATCTTACGTCCTGGTTGTATTAGCGGAAAAGATAGTCCACTTTGGACAGAACGCATAATTACTTGGCTAAAAAAAGGCAAACTTGGCGACCTTGGTGCTTCTGGCGATGGTTGGTCAAATATTGTCGATGTCGCTGATGTTGCTCAAGCTGCTACAAAAGCACTGAATGTATCTTTACGAGAAGGTGAAGTAAAAATTTTTAACCTATCCGCACCAGACAGTCCAAGATGGAATCAATACTTTGTGGACCTTGGTGTCAGTATCGGCGCAACGCCAATTAAAAGAATTAGTAATCGCGCAATAAAACTCGACGCTTACTTATTAGGAATTCCTATTAAAATAATTGAACATATTTTCAAGAAAGTTCATATTAAAGCTACGTGGCTACCTCATGGTATTCCCCCATCTTTATTAAAACTATTCAGACAAGAAATAAAACTTGATAGTACTAAAGCTACTACAGAACTTGAGCTTATGTGGAATCCATATCATATTATGTTGCAAAATCAAATTCCTGCATCACCAGAAATCCCAGATAAGATTTCTTAATCGCATCAGTATTTCCGGAGATAAAATGATTTGAGAGGAGGAAGAGATGAAAAACCAAATCAGTTATTCACCAGAAGTACGAGAACGAGCGGTAAGATTGTTATTCGCGCAGCAAAAGGAGCATGAATCTGCAATGGTCGGCGATCAAATCGATTGAATCAAAGACTGGCTACACAGCGGAATACGAGGTCGAGCCAATTTGTAGACAAATACAGATTGTCACGTCGAGTTATTACGAACGCAAAGTGCGCGAGCAAGATCCCGATCCATTGCCTGATCGCATCAAGCTAGACATGAGGTTAAAACTCGATATACAGTGGGTATGGAAAAACAATTTTCAAATTCTTCTTCAATTTTATTCGATTGATTATCATGTGCTGGCATGCTTTTAGTCTCTCCCGTGGACTACTCTCATGGACTACAAATGAATACTCCGTCCACCATCCACTGCGATAATTTGCCCAGTGATATAAGGCGCATCGGCAATCAGAAACTGTACTGTTTTAGCAATATCATCCGGTTCGCCGCAACGTTTGAGCAGCGTGCCGGCGATAATATGTTGACGCGCCGCTTCGTCAGTCCATTCTCCATCTTCCGGCCATAAAATCGGCCCCGGAGAAACGCCATTGACACGCACTTCGGGCGCCAATTCCACGGCCAGCGACTTGGTCAGTGATAATAACCCGCCTTTGGCAGCATTGTAGATCACATAATTCTTTAATGGCCGTTCGGTATGGATGTCGACGATATTCACGATGCAGCCTCGTTGCACTCTCAGAAATGGAGCTGCCGCTTGGGATAAAAACAGTGGCGCCCTAAGATTGCTGCCAACCAGATCGTCCCAATCTTCCAGCGAACATTGTTGAAGCAGTGTCGGGAAAAAACTGGAAGCATTGTTAATCAACACATCCAAATGTCCAAACCGGTTCGCTGCGTTTCCGATCAATTCTGGCAATAATTCTGTGTCGAGCAAATCTGCCTGCACCAAAGCCACTGAATTGGGACGCTTTTGAGTTAACTCATCGTATAATGCCTTGGCTTCATCGAGTGAAGACCGGTAATGCACAACCAATCTAGCACCTTGGGCATGCAGCCTGCGGCAGATGGCGGCGCCCACCCGCTTTGCGCCGCCAGTAACCAATATCACTTTCCCTTGCACGTACGCCTCCTTCAAAGTGCTGCTAAACTATGTCCAGATTCGTTGACAACTTTTGCAATTTACCACAAAGAAATATTCTTGCTTATGTCTTTACATGCTACTTTGCCACCTGCCAGTAAAATCGCGCTGGCTCATAGTCACGCTGTACAAACGTTAATTCGCGACAAGATCCACGTTGCGGGCGGCTGGATTTCGTTTGAGCAGTTTATGAATCTGGCGTTGTATGCACCGGGGATGGGTTATTACAGTAGCGGAGCAACCAAACTGGGCAGTGCGGGTGATTTTGTCACCGCACCGGAAATTTCCTCGATGTTTGGCCGCACACTGGCACAACAGGTTCTACAAATTTCCCAGCAAATTGAACACGCCGATATTCTTGAATTCGGTGCCGGATCCGGCAAACTGGCATTGGATTTACTGCTCGAACTAGAAAAATCCGATACATTGCCCAGAAAATATTTTATTCTGGAAGTCAGTGCCGAATTCCGGGAGCGACAGCAAGCACTGTTTGCCAATAAAGCGCCACAACTTGTGCAGGTAATCGAGTGGTTGGAGCAATTACCCGCTCAATTTACTGGCACTATTCTCGCCAATGAAGTGCTAGATGCAATGCCCATCCATATTGTGACGTGGCATAATGATAAGTTACTTGAGCGGGGTGTCACATGGCAAAACAATCAATTTGCATGGCAAGATCGCCCTATCAATAACGCGGAACTCAATCACAGTGCTAGCCAGTTAATGCCTCAGATCAACCCAGACAGTCGCTTAACCTACTCCTATGTCAGCGAGATTAATCTTACCGCTAGCCACTTTATGCGCAGCCTGACAAGCTTCTTACAACAAGGCGTCATTCTATTGATTGACTATGGTTTTGGTCGTAGCGAGTACTATCATCCCCAACGCAATCAAGGCACACTGATGTGCCACTATCGGCATTATGCTCATGATGACCCATTTTACCTGCCTGGCCTCCAAGATATCACCAGTCATGTTGATTTTAGTGCAATCACTCAGGCTGCGGAAGATAGCGGATTACCGCTTATAGGTTATACCACTCAAGCTTATTTTTTGATTAATTGCGGCATTACCGGCATCCTTGCGCGAACACCTGCAGAAGATACGAGCATATTTTTGCCACAATCCAGTCAACTGCAAAAACTGATAAGCCCTGCTGAAATGGGTGAATTGTTTAAGGTCATTGCTTTTGGAAAAAACTTTTCTGAGCCCCTTATTGGATTTAGTTCTGGCGATATGAGCCGTTTACTATAAATTTTTAGTAAAGAAAATAAAAATAATGCCGATATCAAATACGGCAAATTGTCTCATCGTTTTAGCATCGCCTTTCAACGAAACTTCTTGTAGTGTACAAGCTCACAAAAGAACAGAATTGAGCAAGCACTACACCTTAAACTAAAATCTTAAGATTGGATTAATGTTGATTTTTAACAAACTGGAATTCAGCCAGAACTTCCGCAGCATCCTGGAGCAGGCCGGACAGATTCCTCCATTTCCAGAGACTGCTCGCGAACTTTTAAAGCTACGTAATAATCCCGATGCAAATCTGGAACAACTTGTCGGCTTAATTGAAAAAGACCCCAGTTTGGCAGCTTTTATTCTAAAGTATGCCCGCATGTCTATTTTTGGCTACGGCAATCGGATCACCTCTGTCCATCATGCCATATCTTTGGTACTAGGTTTTAATACTGCACTCAATCTTACTATGAGCATTGCTTCATCAGGTTGTCTCGAGCTACCCGATCATGGCGCATTGAGCCGTGTTCGCATCTGGAACCAAGCATTAGAATGCGCCACATTATGCCGCGAACTCTGTCATATAATGACAAAGAAAAACCTTATAAATTGTGAGCTTATTTTTCTCAGCGGGTTATTCCACAATTTTGGATTTCTATTATTTGGGCATCTCTATCCTAAAGAATTCGCTTATCTGAATGATTTGGTTACTCGCTATCCAGGACAGGATGTACGCTCACTCCAATTACAGGTTTTTGGTATCACACATGATACGATTGGTATGTATCTGATCAAAGCATGGAATTTGCCGGAAGAGATTGCAATTACCATAGCTGAGCAACATTTCCCAGATTACTCTGGAAAACATTCGTCTTATGTCAAACTGATCGCCATTGCTAATCGGCTACTACGAAATCCGTCACTGACCGATGGCTGCCCCTATGTCGACACATTAATACTCATGGAAAATCTGGGAATCAATGAATTCGAAGCTAAAGGGGCACAAGAAAAAATCCATGGGTGCCAAAGCGAATTTCTCACATTGGCCCAAGAGTTGGTAGCTTAAAAAGAACAACAACGCAATTTACCATTGTCAGTGTAATCAGATTCCTTATGACAATTTTAAGGAAGCACTAATTTATTCAAACATATCCATCTGAGTTACTGAAGTTTGACAATATACATCATGCTGATAATATGTAATAAACAGATGCTATCAAGTTTTTCTGAATTGGAATATGCGTCAAAGAAGAAACAGACGCGATGGGATCGTTTTCTGACCGAAATTGAAGCAGTCACTTCCTGGGAACCCTGACGAATGTCCTTACTCCATACTATCCATCCGGCAGTGAGTCTGGTAACCTGCCTGTCGGTCTAGAGCGAATACTGAAAATGTATGTTACACAACAATGCTTCGGTCTGTCGGATGAAGGTACCGAAGATGCCGTATACGACAATCAGACAATTCGCCGCTTTGTTGACATTGACCTGAATCGCGAGACCGCACCGGATGCCACAACACTACTTAAATTCCGCCACCTGCTGGAAGAACACCATCTGACCGAATCCATCTTAAATGCGATCAACGCCCATCCGGCTGATCGAGAATTATTTCTCCGCGAGAGCGCGATTGTTGATGCCACACTGAATGCCGCACCTTCCTCGACCAAAAACAAGGAAAGAAAGTACGATAGCGAAATACATCAGACGAAGAAAGGCAATCAGTGGTTTTTCGGTATGAAGGCGCATATTGGAGTTGATGCACAATCAGGGTTTGTTCACACCCTGATCGGAACGGCAGCCAATGTTCACGACGTCACTCAAGCACAGGCGCTGCTGCATCGTGATGAAACGGATGTATTGGGTAATGCGGGCTATCGGTGCTTTGAGAAGCGCAAAGAAAATCTTGAGCTGCCTGTGACTTGGCATATTGCGATGCGACTTTCCAAGCGTAAAGCATTGCCTAAAACGGCAATAAGCGAACTGATGGAAACGCTTGAGCATGCGAAGGCCAGTATTCGCGCCAAGGTTGAGCATCCCTTTCATGTTGTCGTAAAGAATCTATTCATACACCGCAAGGCACGCCACAAAGGGATGGCCAAGAACACCGCTCAGCTATTCTTGCTGTTTGGTTTTGCCAATTTACTGCTGACTCGTCGGTGGATAGATAACAATGACAGCCAAGTTGCGTCCTGAAAACAAAAAATGAGAGAAATAATGAAAAAAATGACTCAATTCAGACCAGAAAATGCTGAATCTAACCCAGTATCCAAAAACCATGCTCGATACGCTGCTACACGGTGAGTTATTCAGCACTTCCTTAAGAGCCATATGCTACATTCTTATACATAGCATACTGAATTTTAGATATATTGCAGCTATCTCAATCAAGTGAAGGGTAAAATGTTTCAATTACGCAACTTTAAGTTACTGAGCATGTCTATTTTATTGAGCGGATTAATCAACATTATCAATGCTGCGTATGCTCAATCAATTATTAAGATGGCTATGTCACCGTTAATTGTTGAACGTCATTCATACCCAATGCGGCAAGCAAAACTGAGCG
>NZ_JAIEME010000028.1 GCF_019752415.1 Nitrosomonas sp. | reverse complement strand
GATTTACCTTGTGACCATAGCTGCCACATCGTTTCCTGTTGATGATACGTAAAACTTCGTTTTGAGGGTTGATAATTCATGAGCTCACTCCAAAATGTAAACTATACAATTTAAGTGTTGCTTTCACCCATTGAATCTCCATCGGCCTATTTTGCGAAAAGAAGCTCGACCGCTGACCGAAAGATGGCGACATTTGTCGATAGCAACAAAATGGAATATGGGGTCGAGCCAATCTACAATGAAAGCGGGAAGGTATTGGCGTTGCTCGTTGTACGGTCGATCGGTTGATGAAGAAGCCTGGAATACAAGGCGTTCGACGTGGCAAAGAGTGTTAGACAATCATTGCGGACGATTTGCTTGGCCGGCCAACAGACAAGGTTAACAAGCAATTTGAGCTGCCCGGCTCAATAACTGTGGGAGCGGATATTACATTAGTAGCGAGTGGGTGGCATGCAGCCACATATGCAGAACAGTTTGTTAACGGATGTACTAACGATGGCATGGTTCAGACGACAACCAGAGGCGAGATTAAACAACTAGGCAACTTGCCCGGCGGTGTAACCCGAAGACCAAGCCCACTGAAAATTAAATCCACCCAAGTGGCCGGTCACATCGACCACCTCTCCGATAAAATACAGCCCCATTATGCGCTTGGATTCCATCGTTTTGGATGATAATTCATGTGTATCAACCCCCCCAAGCGTCACTTCCGCCTTTCTATAACCAACTGTTCCAGTGGGAGTAATATTCCAATTATGAAGCTTATCCGCAATCTGACGTAATTCAACTTCACGATATTGGTTCATGGGTTTTACAGTCATAGACAACTGAACAAGTGTTGCCGAACACCAGACTTGCACAAAACGTTTAGGTAAATAACGCGCCAGGAGATTAGGTAGCAGCATTGCGCTATGTCTGTGCGCCAGAAAAATCTGCTGCACATCTTGTTGCGGCAACAGATTGATATGGATTAACTCTCCCTGTTGCCAATAGGAAGAAATCTGTAAGATGGCTGGTCCACTCAAACCACGGTGCGTAAATAATATGCTTTCACGGAATGCGCTGCCCCTACAACTGACTTCAGCATCCATCGCTATGCCTGGAATATCCTTAAAAAGGATAAAATCTTCAACTGCAAAAGTCAAACCGACCAAAGCAGGACGCAAGGATGTGACACGAATACCAAATTGACTCGCAATTTGATAACCTAATGCACTAGCACCAATTTGCGGAATGGACAAACCACCTGTGGCAATTACCAACGAGCTCGCTTCTATTGTATTGCGCTCAGTTGTCAGTACGAATTTGCGCTCGGCATGTTGGGTCTCTTTATCTGCGGGGAGATACTCCACTTGCTTTAGCTGAGAAGGCATTTGCCAGTCCACCCTGGCTGCCGCGCATTCACGCAGCAACATATCAATGATTTGTTGGGAGCTGTCATCACAAAACAATTGCCCTAATTTTTTCTCATGGTAGCGAATACCATGCTTCTCAAGCAGCGCAATAAAATCCTGGGGTGTAAAACGAGCAAGTGCAGAACGGCAAAAGTGAGGGTTGCTGGAGATAAAATCTTCCGCCCTGGTATAACGATTGGTAAAATTGCAACGGCCACCGCCGGAGATACGGATTTTTTCAGCCAGCTTACGAGCATGATCAACCAGCATGACACTACGACCCCGTTTACCAGCTTCCATAGCACACATCATTCCCGCAGCGCCTGCGCCAATGATAACCACATCTTTGGAGATTTTTTTCAAGAACATTGATCGCAATGCATGCGTCAGGACTTTCTGACACAAAAAAATTTCTTACTCAGACATCATATCCAAACGCGTTGCTATCATCATGACAATAAACAGAAAGAGTGACAAGCCAACACGGATAGCCAAGGATCTGACCATGCGTGTCGATTGACCTTTATCTTTATACATGTAATACAGAGCCGATCCCAGGCTATATAATATAAGGAGAAATATTACCGCTGCGAAGATTTTCAATGGTTTGTCCCTACTAGAAGTTGAATTTTTCGAAGTTTAGCCGAGTTTTGCTGATTGTCCAATGACAATTTAATTATAAAATTCCATCCATTTTCAGCATCAATAAAGTCATTTTTAAACAGATACTTTGTTTCAACACTCATCAATTAGAACCCAAAATGCAATATTCAACGCGCTTGCCACCTGCTATTTTCTTAATGGGTCCCACCGCAAGTGGCAAGAGTCAAATTGCTCTGGATATTGCTGAAAATTTCCCAGTAGAGATTATCAGCGTTGATTCTGCCCAGGTTTATCGCCATTTAGATATCGGAACAGCCAAACCCGATCCAGCAACCCTCATCCGAGCACCTCACCACCTGATTAATCTAATCGACCCAAACCAACACTACTCGGCAGCATTATTTCGTAATGATGCATTAAAAGTCATGCATGAGATTACACAGCGCAATAAAATTCCATTACTTGTAGGTGGCACCATGCTTTATTTCCGGGCACTGCAAGATGGCCTTTCGATATTGCCCTCAGCTGACAAGAGTCTTCGCCTGAAGCTTGAAAACATGGCTAACGAATTGGGCTGGCCGGCCATGCATCAAAAGCTCGAAGAACTGGATCAGGAAACCGCGGCACGCATCAAACCCACAGATAGTCAACGCATTCAACGTGCTTTGGAAGTCTGTTATTTAACTCAGCAACCCATGTCAGAGATTCTCAAAACTCCCAGAGAAGCAGACTTTCCTTACTGCAAAATAAGCATTGCACTCATCCCCAGTGATCGCAGTCAACTGCACCTACGCATCGCAGAACGTTTTGAAACAATGTTGAGTCATGGATTAATTGATGAAGTTCGATCCATCCGCCAACAATTTTCACTCGACATGGAATCCCCGTCAATGCGTTGTGTCGGTTACCGACAAACCTTCCTTTACCTGGATAACAAAATAAATAGTACGGAATTACATGACATGGGCGTTGCTGCCACCCGTCAATTGGCTAAGCGACAACTCACATGGCTCCGCAGCATTAAAGCAGATGAAGTGAAGGATTTTGATTGTTTAACGAGTAATTTAACCACTCAAGTAAAACACTTTTTACATGCAGTAATCGAGAAACACTCAATTTAAGCGTTTAAAACGCTTTGTCATGACTACATTATAATAGCACCAGCTTGTCTATATCCTACCTGTAGCGTTATGATTCCATACATGACAGAGGGGATAAACAACATAAAGTATAAAAAGTGACTGCCATAACACAATTACGTTACAACATTCGCATACAATTTCAAGAAAATCATCAAAAGGAAGAAAACATTATGCAAACTCGTTATGAATTATTTATTTTCTACATACTCCTCATGAGTGTACTTGTACTGAGTGGTTGCGAAAATTATGCAGAAAAAACACATGAATCCTGGATCACACCACCGCCTGGCGCTGTTTATGATGACTCTACCATTTTTGCACGCATTACCTTAGCCCTTCAGTCAGACCCAATTTTACAAGGCACTAACGTCGAAATTAAAGTCAATGATGGCAGCGTAGTTCTAAGTGGCACGGTCAGAAATGAAGATCAACTGACGCGCGTTAATATGCATACTTGGATTGTAGACGGGGTAAAAAAAGTTGATAACCAGATTGTCAAAAAATAACCATCTATCCAAATAAAAATCCCCGTTTAAGGGGATTTTTATTTTATTTCTCAGACAAAATTCTCAAATCCCTCGCAGTAACTCATTAATACCCGTTTTTGATCGAGTTTTAGCATCAACCTGTTTAACAATCACCGCACAGTAGAGACTGTATTTTCCATTTTCAGCCGGCAAATTACCTGAGACCACAACAGATCCAGGGGGAATACGGCCATAACTGACTTCCCCCGTTTCGCGGTTATAAATTTTTGTACTCTGACCAATATATACACCCATGGAAATCACTGAATTTTCACCGACAATCACCCCTTCCACAACTTCTGAGCGTGCCCCGATAAAACAATTATCCTCAATAATCGTAGGATTTGCCTGAACCGGCTCCAACACACCTCCGATGCCAACACCGCCGGACAAATGCACATTCTTGCCAATTTGCGCACAGGAACCTACCGTTGCCCAGGTATCGACCATAGTACCTTCGTCCACATATGCGCCAATATTGACATAAGACGGCATCAGAACCACATTGTTGGCAATAAACGAACCTTTGCGTACGGCTGCAGGCGGCACCACACGAAAACCGCCGTCACGAAAATCCCTAGAACTGTAATCAGCGAATTTTGAGGGTACTTTGTCAAAATAGTTAGAGAAACCGCCTTTGATAAAACTATTGTCTTCAATACGAAATGACAACAGCACGGCTTTCTTGATCCACTGATGCGTCACCCAATCGCCATTGATTTTCTCGGCCACACGCAATTTGCCGCCATCGAGCATATTGAGCACTTGTGCGATAGATTCCTTCAGATTGGCATCGACATTGCGCGGGGTAATATCAGCACGGCGATCAAAAGCTTCTTCAATGATGGTTTTCAATTCATTCATAATTCTTCCTAATAATTTAAATTCAGCTCAGTTGAATCACCAAGCTATTGATTCTATTCATGGCCTCGACACATTCCTGCGGAGAAGCAACCAGTGCAATCCGCACATAATCTTTTCCCGGATTCATGCCATGCGCATCACGTGCCAGATAACTGCCCGGCAATACCGTGACATTATAATCTTGATAAAGCCGTTTGGTGAATTCAGTATCACTGACCGGTGTTTTAATCCACAAATAAAACCCCGCATCCGGCATCTGCACCGCCATCGTATCCGACAACAGTGCTATCGATGAAGAAAATTTCTGCGCATATAAACGACGATTCTCAACCACATGCGTTTCATCACTCCAAGCAGCAGCACTCGCCGCCTGAGCGGCTGGATTCATCGCCGAGCCATGATAAGTCCGGTATAGCAGGAATTTTTCCAGTAGTGTGGCATCTCCGGCCACATACCCAGAACGTAACCCAGGCACATTGGAACGTTTCGACAGACTATTGAATACCACCAAACGCGGGAAACCAGATCGGCCCAGTCGCTGCGCGGCATCCAGCGCTCCTAAAGGGGGATTTTTTTCATCAAAATAGATTTCCGAATAACATTCATCCGAGGCAATCACAAAACCGTATCGATCGGACAACGCAAACAATTCCCGCCATTCATCCAGTTCCATCACGCCACCTGTTGGATTATTGGGCGAGCACACATAAATCAACTGCGTGCGTGACCACACTGTGCCAGTCAATTGTGAATAATCCAGTCTGAAACGATTTTCCGGCAATGTGTTAATAAAATAGGGCGTAGCGCCTGCCAATAGCGCAGCCCCTTCATAAATCTGATAAAAAGGATTGGGACAAACCACCGCCGAATGATTGGCACTGGGATCAATCACTGCCTGCGCAAAAGAAAACAAAGCTTCACGGCTGCCATTGACGGGAATGATTTCTGTATCCGGATTGATGCCGGGCAGGTTAAAACGTCGTCTAATCCACGCCGCGATGCTATTCCTCAGGGCCGGTGTTCCCTGCGTGGTTGGATAAGTGGATAAACCATCCAGATTATCTATCATCGCATGACGAATAAAATCGGGTGTCGCATGTTTGGGCTCACCAATCTGCAAATCAATCGGGTGCAACACAGTATTGCGTATCACCCCTTCAAACAATTGACGCAGCTTCTGAAAAGGATAAGGTTGCAGCTGACTCAGATTTGGATTCATTCGCTATTAGCCGCAGTGCTTAGTCATAAACTGTCACACTGATTGCCCCGGGAGATTAGGATTATTGTTTTGTGTATGGATTATAAAACGCGCTTAGAAGAATGACCAACTTAAATAGTAAAGTAATAATGTAGTAGCGCCAGCTTGTTTGGTTTCTAACCACGATTGATCTTCAGTGCAGTTCATCAATGCGCATGATCGCCTGGCGGCGGCATAATCTCGCCCTCTTGATTGAGCTGGGTCAATTGCAGCGTTAAAGCACTGATATTCTGCCAACCAAATCCTTCAAACTGAGCAACCCATCGAGCGCGCAAATATCCAAAGCGATCAGTTACAAACTCCATATGTGTTGGAAACATACCTTTTCTAGACAGATCGGGAACCGTTCTAATGCGCCGGTATAACCAGTAGCTGTCTTTGATTTCTGCCCAACCTTCAGTGACTACTGGGAAAGGAACAATACTGACAACTTGCTGCAATTCCTGTTCACCAAGGGCATGGATTGGTACCGCCAGAATCTCTGTATTAAGCGCCTTTATCCTGTCATAAGCTGCGGCCAGTTGGAAAAAACGTTCCTTCGCTTGCGGCCAAGAGAATAACACCAGCACCACATTTTTTTGCAAGCGAAAATCTTTTAAATTGCCATCGGAACCATCACTTGCAGAATAATTAAATACTGGTGATGCAATCACCGGACTCTCTGGAACGATCATGGTTCCTAGTAAGCGCGCATCAAATCCGCGCGACAACGCGTGGAGAAAATTGATAAGATCCCAGCGGTCTTCTTCGGACAAAGACGCAGCAAAACCCGGCATTTTTGTTCCCGGAATACCGTGCGATAGATAGTGAAAAACATTGCCCACGGTATATTTCGCCGTATGCTCCTCGGTCAAAAGGTCCGTTGGATCCCTGACCTCCGGATCGACGACGGTACCAGTTCCTTTGCCTTGCGGGCCATGACAGTTCACACAATGTTCACTAAACAACCGGAACCCATTTGAGATTGAAATCGTATCGAAAGGCACGGTTGGTTTCAGATAAGTTTCAGGATAAGCCTCAATGGCCAAAGGCGGCAAAGCGATCGCCATTGAACTGATTCCCAATAAACCCGGAACCAGAATTCTTTTCATTCTGTTCCAGTTATTTTTTGCGCCCAGCCAAACCGTACCCAGTGCAACAAAAAATAGCACAACACCTGACCATACCATTTCCTGCACATTCGGCTCATCCCATGTCGCATTGATCGAGAAACGGAACGGATAAGGCCAATTATCGATCACCGTATGCTTGGCAGGAAGCGTATTAGCCAGGATAGTTGCAATCAGAACCAGTAATAGCGCCAGAATAAATTCGATGCCGACCCATTTCTTTAAATGAATAACACTTTCACTATTCTGTCGCGCATCTCCTTTGGAAAGCATAGGAAGCCACTTATTACGCACCTGAAAGGCAATCACCAGAATAATTGCCAAAATACTCAGCTTGGCATTCAATAACCAGCCATAAGGACTGGAAACCAGCGTGTGATAAAAGGTCTCAACCAAACGATCGGTTACAATCAGACCAGTCGCCACCAGTAACACCATCACGGGTAACGCAATTGCCGAGAATTTCTTCAGATAATTTGCAATTGCCAGATTGGATGGCTTTTCCACTTCGCTATGATTGCTGTACAAAATAAACAGAAAGGCCGGCAATGCACCGAACCACACGCCAGCAAACAGAATATGCAACGCATAAGGTACAACCGCCTGAAACGACATTTCATCCGCGCTGGAATGACTCATGAGCGTGCCTGCGATCAAAGGAAGCGACGCGACAACAGCCCACAAAAAATAATGCCATCGTTCCCGGTGAATACGCCGAAACAACAAAATAACACCCAATAACACGCACGCCAGAAGCGCGCGAGCCACCCAGATATGTCCAATTTGTGTTTGCTGCACAATTTTCAGCCAAGCTTCAGGATTCCAAAAATTGGCTAAATTCGCGGTTGCTTCACTCGTTGTGGTAGCCAAAATACCGATGAGTCCCAGCAAGACCACACCCGCCATCCACGGAAACACTCTCTCCAGTCGGATAACCCACGGCGTCTCAAATACAGTTTTTTGCGACCCGATAATGGCAAAAAAAACGCAACTTCCAAACAAGATCAAATTGGCAGTCAGTTGCGACCACCGGATAAATGCAGCAATGATTTCAATCATGGTTTTTACAATAGGAATGTTATGGTTACTTCGATAGCGTCAGCATCTCAGGAGTTTTCCGGACATGCAACGCCGCAAAAAATTTGGAGTCTTCAGATTCAACAAAATATCCGTATGGCATTTTACAGAAGTGCCATAGCCTAACGTAGCGCCGCATGATATTCAAGGCATTTTGAGCCTATCCACCAGTCATATGGGAGCGTATTCATTGACCCAGATTGCCTGAATGAGGGTTTGATTCGTACTTCTCGAGAATAAAATTCGCTTGTGCATCCTGCGCCAGTTGCTTGACGAGATAAGGCATCACCGCTTGCAGTATCCCATAAAGAGTCCACGGTGGATTGAACACAAACATGCCGCTGCCATGCATACCAAAGCCGCTTTTATCCGGCGCCTGCACACTGAGCGCAACATGCAGCCAACTTCTCACGGGGAGCCGCTTGAACTGCTCAGGCAATTGTTTTGCCTCAATGCGCTGCAACTGCGGGTACCACACCGCATAGATACCGTTGGCAAAACGCTTCAATCCTTCACCCAGCGCTGAGATGACGCGGCGATAATCCTGTTTATCCTCGTAAGGCGGATCGATCAACACCAGCGCGCGACGTGATGGCGGGGGCAGCAATGCCTTCAATGCACCGAAACCGTCGGCACTCTGCACTTGCACCCGCACCCGCTCGGCGGCGAAGTTTTGCTGAAGGATTTCGCTATCCGCCGGATGCAACTCGAACAGCCGCAGCCGGTCCTGCTCGCGTAACAAGTGTAGGGCGAACATTGGTGAACCGGGATACAGCTTCATCTGCTTATCCGGATTGATGCCTTTCACCAGCAACACATAATCGGCCAACGAATCCGGCAGATCGTCACGATCCCACAAGCGGGCGATACCGTTCTCGTATTCCGCGTTTTGTGCAGCAAAACCGCGATCCAGCGCATAGCAGCCCGCGCCAGCATGGGTATCGATATACCAGAACGATTTATCTTTCTGCATCAAATAGCGCAGCAATTGTACTTCGATCAAAAGCTTCAGAACGTCGGCGTGATTGCCCGCATGAAAGGCGTGTCGGTAACTCAGCATGGATTGGATTGAAATTTTCCCAGATTTACATCTTCAGACTGCGCTGATGCTATCAGCTTTTGCTGGGTTATTGTAAGAAAACAAAGTGTTTTGACATCCTGATCTTGCAACAGCCGTATCGAAAGTTATCAAGCATTGTTGCAATGATCGGTTGAATCTCCAGTCATTTGATTGGCGGCAGTAGTTTCAACAGCTAACACCAAACCATTGTTATTAACCAGTGTATGCTGTTTATAACCAAAAACAGATTTACCACCTTTCTTAACCCAGCGTGCTCCTGTATCGATACCGGGCTGAATCACTTCACAGGATCGATAGTAACCAGGTGTGCCAAGCACATCAACTACCTTGGGTGCGTTGGAACTGGTGTAATCCATTGGACATCCATCCACCCAGCGGGTGAATAACCCAGAAACTTCCAAAAACTCGGCAAAAAACGGTAATTGCCCCAGTGTTGTGGCGCTTCCGCCTTCATCCCAGAAAACGTGAAACCGGCCACCAGGGGTGGCTGCGCTTTGTTCAGCCGCCGTTTGTTCCGTCTTCTGCAAAGTAGTATTGATCGCCTCGACCAGTGTCTTCTTCTTAAATCTAATTTCACCCATTGGGTGAGCCTCCTATTCTGTCGCAAACCCTTACCAGAAATACATTTGTGGCAATCTTACTGGAATCAACTGAGGAAAATAGGATAACGCGCATGGCTGCTTTCGCATCTTCTTCATCGTCACGATCTTCCCGGTCAGCAACCACTTCATACGATGGCCTGGTTTTTGGTTTACGCGGGCTGTGCGTGATACTGGCGTTGACATGACAGCCCTGAGTCACCATGATGTCATGCTCCTGGATCTGTTGATTGATCTTCTCCAGCAAACCATCCCATGCATGTGCTTGTGTTAATCGTGTCCTGAAACGAGACAGTACCAATGATCCGGAACATCGTCTTCCAGACTCAGGCCCAAAAACCGCATCACGTGCAGATTCGCGTTAGCCATGTCTTCAACTGATTCATCACTGAGTCCACCGTGCCAGATTCCTGTCAGCAACATTTTGAACAGCAGCAGACCGGAATAGGCAGGACGGCCTGCGGCATCAAATGTGGGGGAGTAATGTTCAGCGATTGCTTTTTCTATCGGTGTACAATCAATCAGGTAATCGATTTGATTGAGAAAGTTTCCTTTGCGAGTGCGGCGGGTGACATCAAACTCTGAAAAACTCATATTAATTAACTCAACAATATGATTAAAAACATTATCATATTATCCGCACCTGAAAATGACTCTAGCCGTGCAAAATTCTCAAATTATCAGTCATTTTATATAAGTAGCAAAATCGATTTACTCTGTCTTTTCTTTTGGTTTATTACTTTTATGTACTATCACGCAAAACCCAATTGTCAATTATGTCCAAAAGCTAAATTTCGAGTATACTGCCCCGCTGCAAGAATTATCCAGTAAAATAAAAAATTGATCTGGAAGCAATGCGTTAACACAGAATAAGAATTCTACATTTATAAATAATGAATTGGCATTTGCCAGGGAGAACATATGTACAAGCTATTACCAAGCATTTTACTATTTTTGATACTTACCATGCCGTATAGTGTCTTTTCCCACGAAGGGGAAGAGCATGTGGACGATGAACCCGCTGCGGCCTCTCCAGCACAATTAGAGAGCGGCAATGGGTGGCGAGTTATTCGTTCGCTGGAAATAGGCACTTCCGGAAAACTCGTTCATATGGTACTTATTGATCATAGTGTGTATACAGATAAGACTATTTATAGCGCAGCTATCAATAGAATTTGTCCTCCCGATGCCGAATTTTGCAGAATCAGATTCTGGAGTCAAGAGCGTTTTATACCGGAAAAAGTCTCTCTAACAACCGAACAAAATAAACATTTGAGAGCTGACTATTTAGTGAATAAGACTGCAGGCACCCATCATTTACGTTGGTCTTGCAGCGTTGATCCTGATAAGAAACATTGCTTCTAGAATTAAAACGCCGCAATTACACGCAATAAACCTGGATAAGTGGTGCAGAATAAAAGAAATGACGCTATTGTAATTTTAGATATGCAAAGCACGCTTATCCACGCCTAGGGCAGCCTCATGAAACACTTCCGATAGAGACGGATGAGCATGAACAATGCTAGCAATATCCTCACTACTGGCTGAAAATTTCATTGCCATTACCGCTTCCGAGATGAGCTCTGAAACATGTGGTCCGATCATATGAACACCCAATACACGGTCGGTCTTTTCATCTGCTAGTATTTTAATAAATCCGCTGGTATCGCCCATCGCACGTGCACGCCCGTTAGCGATAAAAGGAAACTGCCCGGCTTTATAGGCGATACCCGCAGCTTTCAATTCCTGTTCATTTTTCCCCACCCAGGCAATTTCTGGCGCAGTATAAATAACCCAGGGTATGATACTGAGATCGACTGCCTCATTCTCACTCACTTGCCCTTTCTCAAGGTGCATGATCATTTCGGCGACGACCACCCCTTCTTCAGATGCTTTATGCGCCAGCATTGGGCCGCGCACCACATCTCCCACTGCATAAACATTAGTCAGATTGGTACGACAGTATTGATCAACCGCAATAAATCCACGCTCGTCTAGTAGCAAGCCGTTATCATTAACACCCAGCCCTGTGGTATTGGGAATTCGGCCAATGGCGATAATTAATTTATCAACTTCTAAGCGCTGCTCCTGATTGCTAGAATCGTTGTAATTAACAACTACTGCATTCTTGGATGTTTTGATCGATTTTATGTTAATTCCGGTATTGATTTGCAAACCGGATTCTCTGGCAAATAGGCTCTTAGCTTCTTTGGCTACCTGTTCATCAGCCGCCACTAGGAATCCTGGCATAGCTTCAAGTATGGTAACTTCTGCCCCTAGCCGTCGCCATACACTACCCATTTCCAGGCCGATAACACCTGCACCGATAACCCCCAAACGGTTGGGTACTTCCGTTAACGCTAAAGCACCGGCATTATCCAAGATTCTGTCATTATCAATCGGGGCAAATGGTAACGATCGGGGTATCGAGCCGGTTGCTATGATGACATGCTTTGCCTGAACTGTTTCAGTACTACCACTATCGTCAACTTTTATCTGCCAAGTATTTGCGGACGTTTCTCGCTTTAATAGTGTTCCTTTGCCATGCATCGACTTAACTTTATTCTTCTTAAATAACGAGGCAATACCGGTAGTAAACATGGTAACAATTTTGTCTTTGCGCGCAATCATGACGGGAACATCCACGGATACATTTTCTGTTGTGATACCGTGAGCGGATAACTTGTGCTTTATATGATAATAATTTTCTGAAGACTCAAGCAGAGCTTTAGATGGGATACAACCTACATTTAAACAGGTACCGCCAAGACTCGCCTTACCTTTTGGATTTTTCCATTCATCAATACAAATCGTATTCAAACCAAGTTGTGCACATCGGATCGCCGCAACATATCCTCCTGGGCCCGCACCAATAACTGCTACATCAAACGTTTCTGCCATGATTAAAGCCTTATGAAAAATCTTATTAATGATAGGATGATTGTAAATTAAAACAGGAGGTATTATTTATGATTCGTTATTGATCAATAAACCACACGTCTACTGAAATGGCAGTTCCCGACTTTCGCATCCAATCGCACCAATCTCACGCACTGCTTGGACGTATTCGCCATTTTCGTGCAATTTTGTCAGTGAACCAAAATTATTCCTGGCGTGCATACGGGCAAGACGGGAAAGGCTTGTCGCCGGCATCTCCCACTGCAATCCGGTTAAAATTTCATCTGCACCGGCGGGATTATTGCAAACCAGTATCATGTCACAGCCTGCGGTGAGCGCAGCTTGTGCCCGCAAAAACATTGATTCCAGATAATCACCAGCGCCACGCATACTCAAATCATCACTAAATATGCACCCTTCAAATTGTAAGTCTGTACGTAAAATTTTTTGCAGCCAGATTGTTGAGAAGCCAGCAGGTTTTTGATCGATTTCAGGATAAATCACATGTGCCGGCATTATTCCAGCCAATCCTGAATCAATCATGTGCTGGAATGGAATGAGGTCATTCATTTCGATATCGATGTACCGGCGCTGATCAATTGATTTTTCCAGATGCGAATCGGTTTGGATATAACCGTGACCCGGAAAATGTTTGCCTATCGCCAGCATGCCGCCTTTTCTGAGGCCAACCATCAGATTGTGTGCGAGATTTGAAACTGCATTGGGATCATGATGGAAAGCGCGATCACCGATGACACAGCTTTGTCCATGATCAAGATCCAGTACCGGCGTGAAACTAAAATCCACACCGCAGGTGTTTAATTCCGCAGCCAGAACAAAACCAACCTGTTTTGCAAGATGACGGGCACGGATGGGTTGTTTATCCCAGATTTTCCCTAGTTCACGCATGGCGGGCAATCGCGTAAAGTCTTTCTGGAAGCGCTGAACCCGGCCACCTTCGTGATCAACTGCAATCAGTAAATGGGGATTTCGTAACGCATGAATCTGCTGCGTTAATTCCGTCAATTGACGATTGTTGGAGTAATTTCGTGCGAAGAGTATGACGCCACCCGTGAGCGGGTGCAAGAGTCTTTTTATGTCATCTTCGGTCAGCTGTGTACCGGCGATATCGAGCATCACTGGCCCAAGCGACATAATTACTTCTCCAGTACAACAAAAGCGCAAGCCATATTTATTTCATCACTGATGGAGAGATGATGTTGCGTAATACCTTTGTCGTTGATTAATTGATTGAGATCAGGATGAAATTCAAAAAACGGTTTTCCAAAGCTATCATGGGTAATCGTAATATAAGTCAAATTAACCGGATGGCGTAAACCTGTTCCCATCGCTTTAGACAACGCCTCTTTGGCAGCAAAACGGCTGGCTAGAAACAAAACGGGTTTACTGCTTGAGTGATATTCCGCCCATTCGCTATCGGTTAATATACGTCGCGCAAACCGTTCTCCAAAACGATCCAGAGACTGTGCAATCCGAGACGATTCTACAATATCAGTTCCAATGCCATAGATCATTCACGCGCCTCAAGCATGAGTTGCTTCATTTCATATACTGCTTGCTTAAAACCAACAAAAATAGCTCTGGAAACAATAGCGTGACCGATATTTAGTTCGGATATTTTAGACAGAGAAGCAATTTGTTGAACATTTTCATAATGCAGACCATGCCCGGCATTTACTTTTAAACCAAGATCAATACCCATTGCAACTGCTTTTTTTACTTCAGCAAATTGCTTTTCTTGCGCTTCCGCAGTAACTGCATCGGCAAAACTACCCGTATGGATCTCAATGACGGGTGCACCAGCGCGAGCTGCTGCATCAATTTGTAGCGAATCGGCGTTGATGAAAAGTGAAACGCGTATTTCCGCTTCCCCCAATTTTTGGCAGACACGTTTGATTTGATCAAAATATTTCACGACGTCAAGTCCGCCTTCTGTCGTCAACTCTTCACGCCGCTCAGGCACCAGGCAAATGTCATGCGGCTTAATTTTAAGTGCGATACCAATCATTTCTTCAGTTACGGCACTTTCAAGATTCATTCTTGTGGTTAACCTGTCACGCAGAATCTCTACATCGCGATCCTGAATGTGGCGGCGATCTTCACGCAAATGCAATGTGATGGCATCAGCACCGGCTGATTCAGCGATCAGTGCCGCTTCAATTGGATCCGGATAGTTGGTTCCACGTGCCTGTCGTAATGTAGCCACATGATCAATATTGACGCCCAATTCAATCATAATTTATGTTTCCAAAAATGCAAGCCAGTAAGAATAGCTGAGATCCGATTATTCATAACCTAGATTTCTTAATACACTTTCACTATCAGCCCATCCACTCTTAACTTTAACCCAGACTTCCAGATATACTTTCCCCCCCACTAACAGCTCCATATCCTTGCGTGCCTGGCTGGCTATTTGCTTTAATTTTTCGCCTTTCTTTCCAATAATAATTGCTTTCTGATTCGGTTTCTCAACAAGAATTGTCGCATATATTCTGTGCAAATCGCCTTCTAGGCTAAATTGATCCACCACGACACTGGTTGAATAGGGAATTTCATCACCGACTAAACGGAACAATTTCTCACGAATAAATTCTCCTGCAATAAACCGCTGACTACGATCTGTGATTTCGTCCTTATCAAATAAGGGCTGATTAACTGGCAAATAGGTTCGGATTGAAGTAAGAAGCTCGGGCAATTGCGTTTTATGTATGGCGCTAACCGGTATAATAGCTGAAAATTCAAATGTCTCTGCCATCTTACTTAAGAATGGAAGCAATTGATTCTTGTCAGCCAGTCTGTCGATCTTATTCATCACTAAAATAACCGGAACATTCTTCGGAAGAATCTTTAGAGCAGCATGATCACGTTGATCAAAATGCATCGCTTCGATAACAAACAAAATAACATTTACATCTTGCATACTCTGCGTTACCACCCGATTCATCGCAGTATTTAAACGATTAGTATATTGTGTTTGAAAACCGGGAGTATCAACAAAAACAAATTGTGTTTGCGCATCCGTTAAAATGCCGTGAATCTGGAAACGAGTCGTCTGTGCTTTCTTGGATGTGATACTGATTTTTTGCTGCAGCAATTTATTCAGTAATGTTGATTTACCAACATTTGGACGACCAATAATGGCAATGTAACCAGTGCGAAAATCGGCCTCAGTGACCATTCTGACATATCATAACAAGTAACGTAATAACTTTCATATTAGGAATAATCTTGATGCGGACATGCTTCTTCATAAGCTAATTTAGCTGCTGCTTGCTCTGCACTACGGCGGCTCGCCCCTTCCCCTAAGGTGCGAATATTAAACATAGGTATCACACATTCCACTTTAAATTTCTGTTTATGTGCTTTGCCGCTGGTTGTAACCACCACATATTCCGGCAATGCCATTTTCTGGCTTTGTAAGAATTCCTGTAGTAAGGTTTTGGGATCTTTTCCTTGTGTTTTGAAATCAATACCTTGCATCAATGGCGCGTAAAGTGTCTTAATCACATCATCAGCCCGGGCATAATTACTATCCAGATAAATGGCACCCAATACAGCTTCCAGGGCATCAGCAAGAATGGAAGGGCGCTGACAGCCACCGCTCCTTAGTTCGCCTTCCCCTAACCGGATCAGCTTATCCATCTGCAGACTCAGCGCCATATCTGATAATGCCTGCTGATTAACAAAATTAGCGCGAAGCCGTGATAAGTGCCCCTCCGGCAAGTCCGGGAAATATTTATAAATTAGCCCGGCAATCGCACAATTCAATACAGCATCGCCCAAAAATTCTAGACGTTCGTTGTGAAATGCACTATGACTTCGATGCGTCAATGCTTCTTGAAGTAATTTAAACTGCGTGAAAGAATAGCCTATGCGCGTACAGTATGTATCCAGTAAAAATTGATAATTACTATGTAATGCGTCATTTAGCATCGTATTGCCTAGCATCAATCGCTGATGGGTTCAAAATCAATCGTTAATGACAGGTTGGCGATGAGTGGAATTTTTGTTGTATATTCTGCGCTCAAAACAATACGGCCATTCTCTTTATTGATTTTAATATCTTGCCCATTAATAGATTTAATATTATCAATCGGGGCACGTCGATTAAATAATAGCCTTATTTGGCTCAGATCCATATTCTGCGAATTAGTATCCTTGGCTATTGCTGTTAAGTTTTTTTGGATGGTGGAAAATTCAATATAAGCCGGGGCAATCTTCAAGCCGGAAATGGCAATCAAAATCAAGATCACAGACCACACTAGCAAACCCGATAAACTAATACCTTTTTGTTTTTGTAGCGTCTTGCGATACTTCATGCTTCCCTCCTCTCTCAAGAAAAAGCTTCAAGCGCTATCTAATGGGTAATCCAACTCGACCAAAATCACCAAAATTCCACCAAATAATAAAAGCTTTACCAACAATATTCTCTTCCGGTACGAAACCCCAGTAGCGGCTATCACTGCTGCTATCGCGATTATCGCCCAGAGTGAAATATCTTCCTGTCGGCACTTCACAAGTGAATCCTGTGCGATGATACTTGCAATTATCTCGAAATTCGAATTCCCTGACATTGGAATACTGAAGCCCTTTCACTTCCTGATTAATGAGAATCGAATGGCTATTTTCATTTAAGTATTCAGAAAATCTGTCGGAATAAATATATCCAAACCCCGATTCAACGTATTTGTAGTCTCCCTCGAATTCCATTCTTATCACTTCACCATTAACGATTAATTGTTTATTATGATAAGTTATAATATCACCAGGTAAACCAATAATACGTTTGATGTAATCAATCGATGGATCCTCCGGATAGCGAAATACCAACACATCTCCACGCTTGGGCTCATTCATATCCAGAATCTTTTTATTTAGGACTGGAAGCCGGATCCCATAGGTGTATTTATTGACTAGAATGAAATCACCGACTAATAATGTCGGTATCATTGAACCAGAAGGTATTTTGAACGGCTCAATTACAAATGATCGCAGACTAAAAACAATCAGGATGATTGGGAAAAAACTTTTTGGATACTCGATCCACCAAGGCTCACTTTCACCCGCAGCACGTTTTTCTTTCCAAAACAGATAATCTAATAAACAAATACTACCAGTAATTACAAGTAGTACAAACAGAATCAAAGGAAAATTCATTTTAATTCCTTTGGTAACACATTCGATATTGAATTAAAGCAATTCAGCTTTAATTCAATATCAGATAAAAGAACTCTATTTTTACTATTCATTATTTATTATCAACCTGCAAAATTGCCAGAAATGCTTCTTGCGGAATTTCTACGTTACCAACTCGTTTCATTCTCTTTTTACCTGCTTTTTGTTTCTCCAGCAACTTTCGTTTACGACTTATATCGCCACCGTAACATTTTGCCAACACATTCTTACGTAACGCCTTAACCGTCTCACGCGAAATAATGTGCGCACCAATCGCCGCCTGAACAGCGATATCAAACATCTGACGAGGAATTAATTGGCGCATTTTCTGCACTAATTCGCGGCCTCGATATTGGCTACTGCTTCGGTGGATAATTAGGGATAAGGCATCGACTTTCTCACCATTGATCAATATATCCAGCTTCACTAAATCTGAGGCGCGAAATTCTTTGAATTCATAATCTAATGAAGCATAACCGCGGCTGGTCGATTTCAAACGATCGAAAAAATCCATGACTACTTCGTTTAGAGGCATTTCATAGGTCAACATGACTTGCTTGCCCATATATTGCATATTCGTTTGATTTCCGCGCTTACTAACGCACAATGTAATCACTGCGCCAACAAATTCTTCCGGCACTAAGATCGTTGAAGTAATAATTGGCTCGCGAATTTCAGCAATTTTAGAAAGATCAGGGATCTTTGATGGGTTTTCAATTTCAATTATCGTGCCATCGCGCATCAGTATTTGATAGACCACTGTTGGTGCAGTAGTAATCAAATCCATGTCATATTCTCTTTCCAGCCGTTCCTGCACAATATCCATGTGCAACAACCCGAGAAAACCGCAACGAAAACCGAAACCAAGCGCTTGGGATACTTCCGGTTCAAAATGCAGTGACGAGTCATTCAGTTTCAGTTTTTCCAATGCTGAACGTAAAGCGTCATACTGGTTGGACTCGATCGGGTACAATCCGGCAAATACCTGTGGTTTTATTTCTTTAAAACCCTGTAACGGTGTTTCAGCTGGACGGATTGCTGACGTTACCGTATCACCAACTTTCGCTGCATTCAGCTCTTTGATGCCGGAGATGACAAAACCAACTTCTCCTGCACTAAGCGTTTCACGATAAAGTGATTTAGGTACAAATACGCCCACATGCTCGCACGTCTGCACTGCCTTACTGGCCATAAGTAAAATCCTATCCCCCGGTTTTAAGGTGCCATCCATAACTCTGACCAATATGACAACGCCAACGTAATTATCAAACCAAGAATCGATAATCAGCGCTTTTAACGGTGCACTGGGATCTCCCTTCGGAGCGGGAATCTTTGCAATCAATGCTTCTAAAACATCTTCAACCCCTTCACCGGTTTTTGCGCTGACTCTAACCGCATCCTGTGCATCAATGCCAATGACTTCCTCAATGTTGCTGATAACGCGCACGGGATCGGAAGCCGGCAAATCAATCTTATTTAAAACTGGAACAACCTCAACACCCTGCTCAATCGCGGTATAACAATTTGCAACCGTCTGCGCTTCAACACCCTGAGATGCATCCACAACAAGCAGCGCCCCCTCACATGCGGCTAAAGAACGAGAGACCTCATAAGAAAAATCAACATGCCCGGGTGTATCAATTAAATTCAATAAATATATCTCACCATTTCTTGCTTTATAGTGCAATGCAGCAGTCTGCGCTTTGATAGTAATGCCTCTTTCACGTTCCAAATCCATGGAGTCCAATACTTGCGCTTCCATTTCACGATCGGATAGGCCACCACATAAATGGATAATACGATCTGCCAATGTAGATTTGCCGTGATCGATATGTGCAATGATGGAGAAATTACGAATATGCTGCATCAGGATATGAAATATTAAAAATATGTTTCCAGTAATATGAAAATTTACATTGTAGAACCGGAAATTAGAATATTGAATTGGTAGTCAAAAGAGGCATCATCCTAGCCAACCTTGCCAAGATAGTCATCTAATGCTGCCACATCAAGAAAATAATGACAAATCATTTGGTTAGTTAATGGAGACATCAGCACTGGAATTTTCTCTCCATAACGCACAATCAGTTCTGGATCGGAGTCGATATCAACAACCTGAAACTCAAAAGATACTTGCGCTTGAAAATTTTTCAGAGCAACTATCATCTCTTGACAAAGGTGACAATCTTCACGTCCATATACGATGAGTGTTTTTATTTGATCCGAGGTAAAGGGAGGTGATTCAATTCTTTTTGTCATCATCAGTAAGTTTCATGGTAATGAACGTAGTAACATCCCCTCTTTTAACGAGTAAAGCGATATTTTTTCCACTTTTTACTTGTTTAAGCAATTCATTAAACTGCTCAACACTATTCACGTCTTTACTGTTAAATCCGAGAATGATATCTCCAATACGAACCCCTGAACGACTGGCAATACCGGACTGCATGTCTTCAACCAATAATCCGTTCGAGATTTCCAATTGTTTTTTTTGCTCGGCTGTAATTTCGCTTAAAGCCAGTCCAAGCCGGTTTGAAGTATCCGGTTTTTTTCCTTGCTTGAGTTTTCGGTTTTCTGCCGCTTCATCAGATGGTGTTTCGCCAACTTCGACTTTTACAGTTTTTAAAGAACCGTCTCGCCAAATCTGAATAGAAACTTTTGAGCCCGGTTTGGTATTACCGACTGTACGTGGTAAATCAGCTGAGGTTGTAATTCTTTTTTCATCAAACTGCACTATGATATCGCGCGCTTTGATTCCTGCCCGATCTGCTGGACCGCCTTTTTCTACGGTAACAACTAAAGCACCATTTCCATCAGAAAGACCAAATGATTCTGCTAATTCTTTAGTTACTTCTTGAATCATTACGCCAATTCTTCCACGGCTTACTTTACCGCTGATTTTTAATTGATCCGCAATTTCAGTCGCAACATTAATCGGTATGGCAAATGACAATCCCATAAATCCGCCAGTCCGACTATAAATTTGAGAGTTGATACCGACGACTTCACCTCGCATGTTAAATAATGGACCACCGGAATTTCCTGGATTGATCGCCACATCCGTTTGGATAAATGGCACATAATTTTCCTGCGCCAACGAACGTCCCTTAGCACTCACGATTCCAGCGGTTACGCTATGCTCGAAGCCGAAAGGCGAACCGATTGCAACCACCCATTCACCAACTTTAAGATTTTCTGGATTTCCTTGTGTGACTTTAGGCAAATCGGTTGCACTTATCTTGATTAATGCAATATCTGTTTTTCGATCAGTACCAATAATCTCTGCGACAAATTCACGTTTATCATTCAGCTTTACCGTAATCTCATCAGCAGTTTCAACAACATGCGCATTGGTCAAAATATAACCATCCGAACTAATAATAAAACCTGATCCTAAAGATTTAGGTTCAGATTTTCTTGGTGCGGGAAAGGGTTGCATATGCCGTTTAAAAAAATCATAAAAAGGTGAATTCTCAGGAATACCAGGTATTTCTGGAACAGCTTGATTATTCAATGTAGTAAAATTCTGTACGGCACTAATATTGACCACTGCTGCACCATGTTTTTCAACCAATCCAGTGAAATCTGGCAATTCATTAGCCTGTGCCAAAGCTGTTGATGAATAGAAAAATAATGTGATTAATATAAGCTGAAGCATGATTTTTATCCTCACAATAAACCTGTGCAAGTAGTTAACGTTTATATGCATGTAATTTACCGATCAATTCGGGGAATATATTCAATTCTCTAATCAGCGGAATGTATGAAGAAAAACGGGATATTTAACTGAATTCAGGCCAAAGCGCGCATAGTGACACGTCTTTGAATAATAAGCCAGCGTCAAATCAATTTCATTAATTTTTAATCCATGGCATAAATACAAATCTACATAACGCTCAATTGACAGGAACTCAATCCTTCTTGATGACAGAATCCCCGATTAATTTTATAGTTTCCAACGGAACCTCACCAACCGTTGTTATTTTATAACCGCTCAGTATACGAACATATATGTTAATTGCACCACGGCTTGTAAAGAACCCTGGCAACGATGCCGGAGCATCTTGCGTGATCGGTTCTATAAAAACAGAAACTGTTGCAAGTCCATCGGATAAAGCAATGTGATCCACCAATGTGGGTTTCTCAGCTAGATTACGTTTCATTTCAACTAGCTTCTTGAAACCAACAGGCAGACTCATAATTTGCCACTTCAATTCACCGGCTTTTAAAAAGGAAGTGATTAGATCAGTTACTTTCCATTCCTCTTGAACCATAGATTGATTCGGTTTCAATGAAGCGGAATGAATTTCTCCGTCAATTTCCAATTGTGCAAATGCAAATTGCTCAATGATTTCACTGCCATTTATTACTGCAGCTTTCAGTAACAAGCCCGTTTCAACATCAACCCAGAATTGATGACCATGACGCAAGGAATCTCTAGGTGTCAGCGACAGAACTTGACATTGATGGTCCGTTACCCGTTCAAGCCTGTCTTCTTTAACGTAATAATTTTCATCAATAACATTATCAAAAGGCTGAGGAAGAATATCAGGAAAAAACTTACGGAACCAACGCTTCTCCGTGTATATTCTTTTACTATCCGGCAGATAACATTTCATTTCATCGTTGTTACGAAAAACGATTCGCGGCGATCCATCTAAAACCTCGATTCTCTCACGCTCACTGATTGAATCAACCTTGTGAACAATACGTGATGTTTCTATATGGCCATCAGCATAGTAAACAAATGTCCCAGAATAATTGTGCCGACGTGGTGCATCGGCCATTCTCTTCAACCAATTAAGTGCACTTTCGGATGAACGGGGTAACTCTTGCGCGAATGCTGCTGAAAAACCAAATGCTAGCAATAAACACAGCGCGAATATTCTGCGACTAATCATCTACCATATCTTTCGTGATATTCGGTTACGCTATTAACATTAGTAACTTGCCCGCGCATCGTGACCCCTGGAGAGAATTCTCTATGTACAAACAGATAATCATTAATTTCGATCGGAGGATGGGGGTAGTAATGTATTGCTGACGGTGATGAAACTGGGATCGGTGCTATAGTTAAATTATGATTTGGCTGTTCAGCCATGATTATTTGCTGTGGGTCATGTAAATTTTGCATGACTAACCAAGCTGAGACCATCGCTATTACAGAGGCTGCTACTGAAAATGCATAGATTTTACGCTTCAGTTTTTTTTCTAAGTTAGAAATATTGGGAGAGAGAACGGTTGGTTCGGCTTTTAATTTCTGACTGACGTCAGAAGATATGTTCATTGCTAATTTAGATGATTGTCGTAATGTATCGCCGATCAAATGATAAGTTTCCCATTCCCCCTGTAAATCATCATCCTTTCTTATCGCTTCAATAATATTCGAAGCATCACGTTGATCAAGTTCACCATCCATTAATGCAGATATTTTACTTTTCACATTACCACCTCTTGTCTTTACTAGCCCCTAATAAAGGACGTAACTGTTCAGATATCGCTTCTCGTGCACGAAATATACGCGAACGCACTGTTCCTATGGGACAGTCCATAATATTCGCAATTTCTTCATAACTTAATCCATCAATTTCTCTTAAAGTAATCGCAGTGCGCAGTTCTTCAGGCAATGAGTCCAGTGTCTGATTTACAGTTTGAGCAATTTGTTTACTCATCAGTTCACTTTCGGGTGTATTCATTTCCTTTAATAAACCGCTATCCTCAAAGTCCTCAGCGTCTTCATTATCAAACCCCTGCAAAACAGGTAGCTTACGTCCCTGAGAGACTAGAAAATTCTTAGCAGTATTGATGCCAATCCGATATAACCATGTGTAAAAAGCACTATCTCCACGAAATGAAGGTAATGCCCTATATGCTTTAATAAAAGCTTCTTGCGTAACATCCTCAACTTCAGCTGAATCACGTATAAATTGCGATAACAAGCGAGCCAGCTTACGCTGATACTTAATAACTAGTAGATCAAATGCATGCTTATCACCGCCTTGAACTCTTTCTACTAACTGTTGATCGATCTCCCGATCACCCATACAAAACGATCCCTGAGCATTTGAATGAATTTATAATTTTATTCTTGTTCCGTTAAATGTAGCATAATGGCACAACAGAACAAGTATACATACCCAAACCAATCTCGGGAACTACGTAATTACATCTCACTTTTTTAAAGACAATTAACCCTATTAATTAGTTCACTATTTGATTTTCCGATATCAAAACAGAACAGAACCTTGAATAAAGGCATGCAGCGCAGTGAGTCTGTTATGATTCAGCCCTCTAATTTTTTAAATATCGCCCCCGCTTAATGTCTAAAAACAATTTTGACACACTGATCATTGGCAGCGGATTGGCTGGATTCACACTCGCATTGCATTTAGCGCAGCATAAAAAAATCGGTATCATCACTAAGCAAACAGCTGATGCAGGTGCCAGCTCATGGGCACAAGGCGGCATTGCAGCAGCATTATCAACTGATGACTCCCCATCTAGGCATGTTCAGGATACGCTAATCGCCGGAGCAGGTTTATGCGATGAGGGAATCACTCGCTATGTTGCTGAGAATGCGGCTACCGCAATACACTGGTTGATAGAACAAGGTGTCATTTTCACCAGCGATCAGAAAAATGAAACGGGCTATCACCTTACCAAGGAAGGTGGTCATAGCATGCGGCGAATCATTCACAGTGGCGATGCAACCGGAAAAGCTGTTCAACAAGCATTAATCCAGAAAATAAAAGCACATCCGAATATTTCCGTATTGGAACATCATATCGCGATTGATCTGATCACCAGCGACAAACTACCTGATTATGCGGATATGCAGCACAAACGATGCTTTGGCGCTTACGTGCTCGACAAGAAAAATGATCGGGTACAGACATTTACAGCACAAAACACCGTGCTCGCAACAGGCGGAGCCAGCAAAGTTTATCTCTATACCACGAATCCGGATACAGCGACTGGCGATGGAATTGCGATGGGCTGGCGGGCTGGTTGTCGAATAGCCAATATGGAATTTATTCAATTTCATCCGACCTGTCTTTATCATCCGCATGCAAAATCATTCTTAATCAGCGAAGCCGTCCGTGGCGAAGGTGGTTTACTAAAACTCCCTAATGGTGATCGCTTCATGCCCTGGCACGATCAACGCGCAGAGCTTGCACCCCGTGATATTGTCGCCCGCGCCATTGATTTTGAAATGAAAAAAAGAGGGTTGGATTGCGTCTATCTGGATATATCTCATAAACCGGCCAGCTTCCTAAAAGAACATTTCCCAACAATTTACGCCCGCTGCTTGGAACTGGGAATCGATATTACCAAAGAACCAATTCCTGTTGTTCCTGCCGCACACTACACGTGCGGCGGCGTTGTTACCGACAAGCATGGCAAAACCGACTTAAATAATCTCTATGCCATTGGAGAAACAGCGCATACGGGATTGCATGGCGCCAACCGCTTAGCCAGTAATTCACTGCTAGAATGTCTAGTATTGGCTCAAGCTGCAGGCAACGACATTCGCAATCAAGCCGCTAATGGATTACCAGAGCTGCCTGATTGGGATGAAAGCCGTGTTACAGATGCCGATGAAGAGATCGTCATTGCACACAATTGGGATGAATTACGCCGTTTTATGTGGAGCTATGTCGGCATTGTCCGCACAACGAAACGGCTACAACGCGCACAGCGTCGCATTGAGCTGTTACGAGAAGAAATCAATGAATACTACACAAATTTTCGTGTCACAAGCGACCTGTTAGAGTTACGCAATCTAGTCGACAGCGCCGATTTAATCGTACGAAGCGCAATGCTGCGTCACGAAAGTCGGGGACTACATTACAGTAAAGATCATCCAGATACATTGGCGATAGGCGAAAATACTGTGCTTCAAAGAGGAATTTTTTAATAAGACCTTCAAAGTTTGCTCGAATCGGCTTTACATTAAGGGTCTGGTAACATTTCACATAGGTAACCACAGATCTCCACATGCATTGGCACCATTGACCGAAAACCATAGTTTGTTGACTATGGACGCGTATGCTATCGCAGCCTGTTGATAGAATGATAGTTTTCGCGACCCAAGAGCCTTTCCATCAGTTTCCTCACTGGTGTACAAGTTCTTCTTTATGTTTTCCATTTGGCAGCATATCAACTTGCGATTCTCCGTGGTCTTGCCGCGGGGATAGGTGCAGGGCGTGCGGAGCAAATTTATTGCTGTCGAACAATCCGAAAAGACTTATTGATGCCAGATACCGTGTCTCGGTTTTCTGTCGATCGAGCCAAGCTTGTATGGAGAAATTACCGTTGGGTTTCAGTGGTTCGAGATAGCATTCGTATCCAGGAGATCATCCGAGCACAGCCGCCTCAGTCAACCTTTGATCTAGATATAAAAGAATGGAAGCTACCCTGAGTCGCATCGCAGGTTGATCTAAAACAAAAATCAATCAGTCCTTTCTTTTAAAATGACATAGCTCACTGGAACCAACAATAAAGTAATCAATGACGAGAATAAAACGCCAAACGCTAGAGTTGTAGCCATGGGTAGGATTTTTTCGGCATGCGGACTTTGCTCGTACATCAGTGGCAGCAACCCCGGAAATGTGGTTGCTGTGGTTAGAAATATTGCACGAAAACGTGTTTTACCTGCCACAATCACAGCTTTATATATTGGTGCTTTTGCCTGCAGTGTACTATTAATTTTTGCAACTAAAATTAAACTATCATTGATCACAATACTCC
>NZ_JAIEME010000048.1 GCF_019752415.1 Nitrosomonas sp. | reverse complement strand
TCCATGCCATGTGAATAAGCAAATGTCCTTTGATACCAGATCCAAAATATCGCTACCAATAACATGGTGAGCATTCCTATCTTGTAGTACTTAGAATCGTACCACAGCGACATGTCATAGTTAGCGCTCGAACTCGTGCTCGTTGTGCCATAAGTTGTTGCCATGTTTCTATCTCCTAACTGTTAATCAAAACTACTTCCCGTTCCTACTACTTCTTATCACTTTTAATACTAATTAATTAGTACTGCTCTAACAACCCGTTGAGAAACTATCTGCGTGCGTTGCAGCTTATCGTGCTAAAAACAAGCTAAAAAACTCATTTATCCTACATAAATGGCTTTTCCACCTATTCCTTCCTCGTATCGACTGCCTCGTATGCGCTTTTCAACAGCCTGATAAATTTCGGCAGCTAAATTACCCCTACTTCCTTCACTCAATTTAGCTACACCTCTCAGGCTAGTCGACCTTGGGGTTTAAAGTCAAGTCATTTGTCATAAAATCCCCTGCCTTCCCAATCAACTTCACAACCCTAAAATACACTTTCCCCTTTATTCACAAAGAGTAATTTGATAAATATCTCCCATAAATTTTTTATAAAATTTTTAGCTAGTACTTCCATATTTGACTCATCGTTAACTAGAAAAATCGATATCAGAATCCCTCTCACTCATCTAAAAATGAACCCAAAAAATCCATCTAATACTGATACTACTAAATTGTTGCTCTTGAAAAAGTATCAAACAACAGTTGTTCTGAAAAAACTACCCGAGAAAAACTGTTACCTACCAAAACGCACGGCCCGGTAGTGTAATTTCCATCAAGAAATCTGATAAATTTGCAGTTTTGCCATGAGAAAAAGAGACGAAAATGGCCAGCACCCATTGTTTCATATTCCAGTCGCAAGCAGCCATCAACAGATTGATGTGGTCGCCGATGGCGCCCTTCAGGTAATTTCTGGCGATTCGATAACCCGACTTCAGGTGACTGATAATGGGTTCAATCGCCGCACTCTTCCTGCGCTGTTTCCGCTTCTTGTCCTTTTAGTACCGGGTATTCTTCTTAATGGATGGAAAATGATTCCTCAAATTCTTGCCAGGGTATCGCTGATGCAAGCTTCAACAATGGATCATTTGGATCAAGTTGTATCAACAAATCTGTTCCAAACAAATTCGATTGATGAATCGTACTGCTATGTCTTAGCATTTTTAATCACCATTTCGACCAGAAAACACATGGATATTTTAACATTTCTGGTCGTTATGATTATGAGAAACAAGTTAATTTATAACTAATATCAAGTGCTTGAAGATATTCAGGGTCGACTACTTAGAAGCCACAATACAATTATTCTATTATTAGTCCCCTCCTTTACTTCGATCAACATCCACTGCTGTCACCAGCCTGCTACGATTTCCCCAAGCATTCCGTATATACGACACCACCAGAGCTACCTCTTCATCATGTAAAATCTGCTGGAATGGCGGCATTCCATAAGGTCTAGGATTTCCTGCTGTCGTGGGCGGATATCCGCCATTCAGCACGCTGCGAATAGTATTCAATGGCGAACTCATCAACACCCCTCGATTACCGGCCAGCGCCGGATAAATACCTGGGGCGCCCTCTCCATCGGCACCATGGCACGTTTGACAATGTTTTTCATACAGTTGTCCACCAAAATCCAGATGCCTCTGCAAGCTACCTGACATCACTGAGAAACGGACACCAGGCACTTTACCAGCTTCATCTTCCGTGAGCGCCTTTAGATAGATCGCCATGCCGTTAATATCATCCTGCGACAAATATTGAAGGCTTTGTCTTATGACGGTCGCCATAGGACCTGAAGCTACGGCACGCTTTGTTATACCAGTCGCCAACAGCTCAACGATTTCTTCGATTGACCAGCCACCAATACCTGCTTCCTGATATGAGGACAAAGAAGGCGCATTCCAATTCGTACCCATTATTTTCCCACCACTCAACGTATCATCTTGACTGGCTCCGAATACATTTCGGGTTGTATGGCAAGCATTACAATGACCTAAACCCTGCACGAGATAAGCGCCGCGATTCCAAGCATCGCTCTTGGATTGATCCGGTTTATAAACACCCTCTCTAAAATACATAATGCGCCAAATAGCTAACAATGGTTTGAAATTATAGGGAAAGAAAATATCGTTCGGTGGATTGGATTGTGAGACGGATGGTATAGATTGAAGATAAGCAAAAATCGCATTGGCATCTTGCCGCGTGACTTTGGTGTATTCGGTATAGGGAAAAGCAGGATACAGAAGTCTTCCATCACGTGACTTACCCTGATGGAGTGCTTGCCAAAAATCTTGTTGACTCCAAAGACCAATTCCTGTCTCTTTGTCAGAAGTAATATTGGGTGTAACGAAAATACCAAATGAAGTCGATAATCGGCGTCCGCCCGCAAACGGTTGACCACCCTTAGTCGTATGGCATCCCATGCAATTACCAACGCGCGCTAAATAGGCGCCATGCTGCACTTCGACAGAGCGGTCAGGTTCCTCAGCAATCGCGCACTTAGCTTGCGTTATCGAAAGAAATAATAACGATGCCATGCATGCCAAAAACAAGGCATTAAATTTACAATTACTTATATTATATTTTATAGCCAAATGCCTCATTCTTTACCCCCGGCTTCTGTGATGTTTTGGCTGCAACGATGCACTAATTCAGGTAAAAGCGTATTAAATGGCCTTGGTTCCCCTGAAACAGATTGATTTGCTAACCATTTCGCAACCGCATTCACTTCCACATCGGTCAACTGTTTAGCAATTTCAGACATACAGTCAGGCATTTGACCGCGCATGATGCCCCCATTTCGCCATCCACCTAGCTGCGCCGTAATATAAGCTCGAGACAGTCCTAGCAATCCCGGGATAGCAGGCTCTGTACCCATCAAATCATCTCCATGACAAGCGCTGCATGCTGGAATATTCCTCTTTGGATTTCCCATGCGAATAAGTTGTTCTGCCTGTTCGATTTCCTCGGGTTGCATGTGAATCTGCTCTGGTGCTGGATAGGGCAACTGTAGAGAAGAAAAATATTGGGCTATTTCATATAAGTATTCATCTGACATGTTTTCCAACAGAATAGCCATCGGCTGATAATAACGCCGACCATCCCTGAAATTGCGTAACTGATTAATGAGATATCCCTGTGGCTTACCCGCTATGCGAGGGTAATAGGCATCACGCCCCGCTTTATCTTCAGCGCCATGGCAAATGGTACAAGCCCTAACGCGTTCAGCCATCGTGTCCGGTACTTTAACAGGTGTGCCGCCATAAACGGGCGACACACAAGTCATACAAAAAAATGCCAACAAAATAAAACGCATCATTTAGGATTTCCTTCTTATATAGGCAATCAAATTAATGGAGAATGATTAGCGCATCTCTGTCATTACTTTAATCAATATCTTGAAAAACTTTGCACTGACTCAGTCCGGCAATATCAGAGCGCTCAATAATGTCATTGAACGACCTGTAATTCTTATGAAAGGCAAGCGATTCAGATTAGATCTGGCTATGCCAGGTAAAAATGAAACCAAGCAAACAATAGTCTTTGTCATTCGGTTAATTTATCTGATTATAGAAACTTTCCGTGAATGATCGACACATCTACTTATCGGATACATCGCACCTACTTATTCGTTATGACCGTCTCTTTACTTCCTGCACCTTCCAGAATACGCATGACAAGATCGGATGTCGAAATACCGGATGTATACGTCAGTTCTTGAATCATTTCTGCCGGTAATGACTCGCACAGTTTGTGTTTTTCTAAGCGCTCCTGCTCAGACGCACACGCGAAGGTATAAATGTCGAAACCATTCTGTTGCATATATTCTCTGGTGACGCTCACCGGTGTATCCGTCATTACTGCATCTACGTATTTGCAAGCAGCAACGACAGCAGCACGCTCCGCTTGTTTCATGACAGGAAGTTTTCCTTTATTTTCCACAACACGTTCATCGGAAACCACGCACACCGTCAAATGTGTGCCCAATGCGTGCGCTCCTTGTAAAAAATTCACGTGGCCCTCGTGAAACAAATCGGCTACCATCCGTGTATACACGCGCCGTTGCGGCTGATTTCGCGGCCAAACGGGAATATCCCGGTTTAACCGCATCATGGCGCGCTCCATCCACTGCCGGCTGCGCAATGCGAGCACGTCATCAGGATCTTTCAAAGCGATCTGATGCGCATAACACCAGGCTTTAGCCAAATCCCCCGATAGCCAGCGCTGCACAAGCCGGTGATACGCATAACAACGCACCAGCAGGGTAAAGTTTTCCAGATTGCGTGCGGATATCACGGTATCCCAGTTGGGATTCGGCGTGCGCCAATCGCCATAAAATGCCGTCAGGATTCTTTCCGGCTGTCGCGGAAACCACACCTGGCCGTATTCTGAACTACGCTGGATCAAATCAAACTTGGGAAAAACGGACACCCGCTGATAGTCATCCGGATAACCAGGCAATGAGAAACCGCCGACTATCTGCTTCCCTCTCGCTTGCAAACCGCAGACATCCAACGTGATTCCCAGTTCCGAATGTACGTAATCACGGTAATTGGCATAGTCAATCCGCATCGGAGATCGTGCCCATCCGGCTTGTTCCAGTGCGGCACAGCAAGCACCCCAGGATTCCATTCGCACGGCGATGTCGAGATCTTTATCAAAATCCAGTAAACATCCGTTACGAACCAGCCCCAGTAAAGTACCCGCAAAAGGAAATGCCGGAATATCCAGCTTGGCTAATTCCGCGCAAGTCGTCCACAGCAACTCCTCGGCCTTTCCGGAGGCAAATAAATTCTCATCGGATTGCGATATCTTCACTTGTTCTTTTTGCGGCGGGACTTTTCCTGACTTTGCCAGCGCCATTAAGTGATTCAGCGCATAGGTAAAATGTGCATACGCTCCGGATAAATCTAATAAAATGAAACTCGCCGTACCCATTATTTGTGCCCACTGGGCCTTGTGAAAATCACTTTGCACATGCGCATAAATTTTTCCTGCGTAAACCAGAACATCGGCTGTACGGTTAGTGCGCATTGCCAGTGAACACCATAACCTCGCAACGTCCTGCGACAGCGGAAATTCGCTTTTTAATGGACCGAGAATCCCATTCGCATCATTTAGCTTGCCCGCAGTGATTAGATCCTTGGCTTTCAATAACAACTCATCCAGTTTATCGGTCATGATTGTGCATGTATTGGTTAATTCAACGAATAAGTCTTGTATTTTACCTATTTTTTAATATAATAGGAATCATTCTCATTATTATTCACTCTATTAATGAGAAGATAAGCAAGCTCAAAAAATTTATTTTGGAGGTAAAGCATGTCATTTAATAAAATACCACGCACTCACGGCTCAGGTGTTGTCATAATCGATGGCGAAGAAATCCCAGGATTGGGCTCCGGTTCAGTCGGTTCTAATGATTTTCTCTTCATCGGTTCTGATGGAGATGATTTTGATTTGATCGGCGGTTCCGGTCACGATGAACTCGAAGGCGAAGACGGTAATGATATTATCGCTGGTGGAAATGGTAATGATAAATTGGAAGGCGATGCTGGAGACGATGATCTTGATGGTCAGGATGGCACTGACATACTGGAGGGTGGTGCCGGTAATGATATATTAAGAGCGGGCTTCGGGCATGACGTACTAACTGGAGATGGAGATGCAGATCGTGCTGCTGGAGATGCAGGTCATGATACTTTTGGCTTTTATGCATCAGGAAATTTTCATGTAACCGACTTTAAAATTGATGAAGGTGACCGTTTATTCTTTGATTCAGAAACACTTGGGATCCATCATCTCGATGAGCTCTTATCGTTTATAACTGATATAGATGATAAAGGTGACGAGGGTTTTACTGTTGAATTCGTTGGAGGTGCCGCAACCATTGAGCTTGTTGGAGTCAATGTAAATTCGATTACAGCGGATATGATTGTATTCGATCTCCCGGTTTAAATGTTATTTACTTCCAGCCTTGGCTGGAAGTAAATAATTCAACTCAAATTCTGATCCCGCAAAACTCCAAATTTCCTATTCATTCAACCACGGCAAATTTGTTCTAACCCCAGAAACTAAGAAATTCGGCATTTTCGGATAACATTAAAATTATATGCTATTGATTTTAATAAGTTTCATTAGAATCTATTAGTGATTTTTCGGTGCTAACCGGAAGTCAACGTAACTTTATGTTTCTGAAAGCATTAGTAATCAGAACAAATTAACCCTGTTCATTCAACCGATCATCTTACTTACACTGATATACTCATTTGCAATAGGTCTTCTTTGCCAAAATGTGGGATTGCCTGGTGGTGTTTGATAGAAGTGTTGGTTCTTTATTATTAATCAAAGCACGAAAGTACAAAGGATTAACCCCACGAATAATGTTCAACAGAATGTTATCAAGCACTCTGCAGCAAGTTGAAGAGTATTAACTGCGCTTCTGTCGACTGGTTTTCAACCACAATCGGCCCCAAGAGACAGAGAATTTATTGGCCCGGGCCATAAAAAGATTTATTAGAATCTCCGTATTCCGGCCTTTTCTGCTATGAAAAATCGAACTGTTTAATGGCTGACTCTATAGTGAAGAAAGCATAGTGACTGGCTGAATTAACCAACTAGAAATTAGCTATCAAGGTAGCTCTTACTGCAATAGGTGAACCAGGAGCAATATTGTTATCGTTGTTCGCAGACGCAAAGTACTTCGTATTAAATAAATTTTCAATATTTAACTGACCGCGAAAACTCTTTGTAAATTGCGCAAATAATGCCGCATCCACTCGCGTAAAATCAGGCAAGATGACTGTATTTGTTAATGAAGTAAACATGTTATCTCGATGTATCACACCAAATGCTGCGCCCAAACGCGGTGTAAAATCATAGCGACTCCATACTGAAAATGTATGACGGGGAAGTTCTGCAACCTTTGTTCCCTTTTTAGCAATATCCTTTATATCACTGGTTATTTCTCCAACTTGATAAGCGTACCCACCCATTACATTCCAATTTGAAGTCAGTTGACCAGCAAGACTTACTTCAACACCCTCAGTACGCTGCCCTTTGGATAAAAAAGTTTGTCCTGCAACAACACTATTGATGACATTAGTTCGATCCAACTGATACACAGCACCCGTCAAAGCTAAATCAGGGCGTATATCCCATTTGATTCCGGCTTCCAATGTTGTAAATTTCTCTGGCTTTAGCACAGCGGTTGTAACAGTTATAGAAGAGAGCTGATCGCCCGCACGAGGAACATAAGCCTGACTATAGCTTGCATAAAAAGAAACCGGTTCAATGGGTTTATAAATTAAACCAAACCGAGGCGCAATCAAATCATCGTTGGTTTTTAAATGATCCTTTGGGCCATTCTTTTGTTGGAAATCAACCTCGAACATATCATAACGCACCCCAACAATGGCCTGAAGCTGAGGTATAAATTGAATCTGGTCTTGAATATATAGCGATGTAACATTGACGAGACTGCGATTGTATGCATCTACACTACCAATCGTATCTCTAGTCGAGAAGGTTATCGGTATATTTGTAATTGAATTACTTAAAGAAACAAATGAATTCCCATGAAAATCGCCTGTTTGACGTTTATTATGAGTTTCCTGCCGAGCGATTTCTATACCTGCCATTAATGTATGAGAAACAGATCCCGTATTTAAGGAATAGAGTAAGTTTGTTTGATTAAATACATTTTCACGGTCTGTAGCATTATTGTAGGCACCCAATTGCACTCCTAGACCTGGAGAAAAAGGCAAATTAGCAAATATGTTCTGATAAAACTTATCATAAGTTGCGTAATTCGTCCGGTTTTGCAACGTAAAACCAGAATCGAATTTATGTTCAATAAATGAATTAAACGACAACACATTAATATTTGCGTTATTTCGTCTCGGATCTCCAAAAAATTGTGATCGAGAAACATCTACAGGGCGACCATTAAACGAAGGTATCCCGCGATCAGCCGTGCGATCATCATGATACCGCTCCATGTTCGCGATTATCCTAGTCCGATGCGTCGGTTTAAGGGTTACTGTTGGGGAGATCCCCAGGCGCTCCATACTGACGCCATCACGAAAACTGCCAGCATCCTCGTACACCGCATTTAAACGAACTGCAGCGACATCATTAATCACATGCCCGACATCAGCCGTCATCCTTTTTTGATTAAAAGATCCGCCTTGGAAACTAAACTCTCGCACTGGATCCCAATTGGCTTGCTTGGTAACACGATTAACGACACCACCTGAGCCGCCACGGCCAAAAATCATCCCATTAGCACCTTTCAGCACCTCAACACGCTCAATATTATAAAGATCGCGGTAGTATTCGACGTCATCACGGATACCATCAGTAAAGAAATCACCGGTCGAACGATTACCACGAAACACGAGAGCATCTCGATTACCTTCACCCTGCGAGACGCCAACCCCGGGCACATAACGGACTGCATCGGCAATACTTCGGATTGACTGATCCTTAATCAATTCATTGGTTATAACCGAAATGGATTGCGGCACATCACGCAACAGAGTATTGGTTTTCGTTGCTGTAGTGGTACTGACGGCTGCATATCGATTGGTATTGCTAGCAGTAATCTGTATTGAAGGTAATGTCGTGACGATAGGATCTACTGAGGATGCCGGCACTTCCGTCAGTGTATAGCTATCATCCTGTTTCATCACTTGCAAACCAGAGCCAATGAGCAATTGATCCAGAGCCGATTTAATATCAAAATCACCGCTTAATCCGAACGTTACTTTTCCCTGTAATTTCACAGGATCAATAGCAAGTTTTATCCCCGCCTGTTGCGAGAACTGAATCAAAGCTTCGTATAAGAAACCAGCAGGAATATTGAAGGTGCGTAGCGCAGGTTTGGCGCTATTTAATGCTTCCGCGAAAGTTGGTTTAGGCAGAAGAACAACTGTCAGATTCAGACTGATCAATACTGCAAAAAAATAAAAACTTCTGGCAAAACCATGGATAATCATATTATTAGGGCGTAATTATTTTTGCTATTTTTACCGAACCCTGAAATAAAGGTAACTGTTATTTCAACATAATAAATAAGAAGGAAAAGGATCCGATGGTGAAGATAGGCCTCAAAGGCAATTTGGATTAAGTTCGTCGAATAATTACACCGGTTACTCTGTTTGCAGCCAGCTATAATATCCTTGAACTCGTACAACAGAAACATACTAGTGCTTTCTAGCGAACCATACTTTATTGCAGCGCACAAAGTCAGCGGCGGTCGTCAATAAAAAAACCATACCTCTTGCGTCTCCTTTTCAAACTGCAGTTCCACACATACACGTTGACTGGGGAATAAAATCCTGCAATTGGGATTTTTGTACCAACGTCTGATCCAATACCTGTTTAGCATGACATGCACATATACCGCACTGCTCAGCAACTCCCAGAGAAGCCTTCAAGTCTCTCATTCGATCGGCCCCCTGATAGATCGCTTCGCGTAATGCGCTTTCTGTTATTCCCCTGCATACACATACATACATATTAAATACCTTGAGATCTGTATTCGAAATAAATTGATTGTTTATAAGACAAAAACCAAAGAATTATTACTAATGAGAATGATTCGTAATTATACAAGAATCTTTGTAAAAAGCAAACTCACATTCAACTCTAAACAAAATTTATAGCACCCGAAATACAGTTATTGCACCATGCTGCAACCAGGACCGTCGTCACTGAATAAGTATTAAATAACAGTTGTTCTGGAAAAACTTCCCGAGAAAAACTGTTACCTACCAAAACGCATGGCCCGGTAGTTTAAATTTCCATCAAGAAATCCGATAAATTCGCAGCTTTTGCCATGAGAAAAAGAGCCAAAAAATTGCCAACAGTCATTGCTTCAAATTCCAGGCGTAAGTAGCCATCAGCCGGATCGACTTACTCGGCACACCTGCCGTTGTGGTGTAATGGGTAGAAAATGATTCTTCAAATTCTTGCCAGGGTATCGCTGATGCAAGCTTCAGCAATGGATCATTCGGATCAAGTTTCATCAACAAATCTGCTCCAAAGAAATTCGGTTGTTGAGTCGTACTGCTATGTCGTAGCATTTTTAATCACCATTTCGACCAGAAAACACATGGATATTTTAATATTTCTGGTCGTTATGATCACTGAGAATCAGTGCATTTATAAATAATACCAATTGCTTGCAGATATTACATGGCTGACTAGTTACAACAGAATCTAAAAACTACCCATAAAATCACCTTTGCCGACCTCCAGACCATTGTGGCGCAAAACCGCATAGGCGGTGGTAACGTGGAAGAAGAATTGCGGCAGCCCGTAGTTGGTCAGATAATTGTGGCCAACTAGCTTTTTCTCTTTCGGTGTGCCTGGGCGTAACACGATTTCGCGCGTTTCGCTGCCTTCAAATTGCGCGGGTGTCAGGCTTTCGATAAACGACAAAGTCTTGCTGATTCGTGCCTGCAAATCAGCGAAGGTCTGTTCGTTATCTTCATACACCGGTACTTCAACACCTGCCAGCCGCGCCGAGACACTCTTGGCGAAATCGGCGGCAACTTGCACTTGGCGGATCAACGGAAACATATCCGGATATAGTCGGGCGTTCAGCAATACTGCCGGTTCAAATTTTTTCTCGGCAGCGTAGGCTTCGGCCTTGATCAAAATGGCGCTTAAGCTGTTCAGTAGCTGTTTGAAAACGGGTACGGATGTTTTGTACATATAGGGAGTAGTCATAGATTTTCCTCGTTTAATTGATGATTGTGACTGTCAGATAGTGGAATTAAGTATCTCATGAATGAACGTGGATTAGTGCGGACAAACACGTATCTATTGTCAAGACGGGTATAGTACTCGTTCTAGGAAAGTGCTTCGCTTCGGTAAATTTACGGCTGACAGGCGTAATACAGGTAAAATGTTCTAAATTACCCAAAAAGCAAATTCCAGTAAAACAATGCAACCCGGTTTCTTCAATCATCTTCTACTCTTCAGTGCGTTTGAACTCAAGAGAGGTTTTGCGACCCGAAAAGGCATACTGTCTTTAGTGACCTTTGCGGTCATTTGGTATTTCATTCTGCTTTATCCGCTTCGATTTGCCGCTGAGCTGTTGGTGCAGGAAAAGGGATTACAGGCAGAATTCAGTATTTTTGAGTTGATTGGCTTTGGCGCAATCCAGCATTGGCCCATTCCTGAATTCGGCGTATTTTGGCATTTTGCGCTGATGATCTTCCCGATGTTAAGCATCATGCTTGCAGCCGATCAAACCTGTTCCGATCGTGAGCGCGGCACGTTACGTTTTATTGTCATACGCAGCAGCCGCGACGGTGTATTCTTTGGCCGGTTTGTAGGCGCAATGATGATTCAGGCACTTTGGATCAGTGGCGCCCTATTCAGCACCCTCGCACTGACCCTGACCCGTGATGCGTCGCTTCTTCCTTTTGCACTACCGGATCTACTCATCTTAAACGTGAATTTAATCTTAGTCGTTTTACCCTTTACAGCCATGATGGCCGCTTTATCCGCCCAGGTTAAATCTGCCCGGCAAGCGACCCTCTGGGCTATTCTGATCTGGATGTTTTTGGCTGGAATTATCGGCAGCTTAGCTTATTATCTCCCCGTACTGGCTTTTCTAAAATACCTGATCCCCGGCTATCAATTATCTGATTTGGCGCAACTGTCCGGATGGCAAACGCTGTCATTGGCTTATATTCCACTCATGCAAAGCCTGATCTTGTTAATCTTGGGGCGCTGGATAATGGCAAGGCAAGCCCTGTGAATTCGCCTATTATTCAATGCCAGCAGCTTAGCCACGCTTATTCCGGCAAAGCCGCACTCACCAATGTCAGTTTTGAACTGAATGCGGGCGAGCCTATCGGTTTGGTAGGTCCGAATGGCGCCGGAAAAACCACCTTGCTGAGTATCCTGTCTGGTTTTCTACACCCTGCTTCCGGCACTGTCCGAGTGTTTGGTCACCCGCCCGGTGCAGTACAACTCATTGGCAAAGTCTCGGCACTACCCCAGGATGCCCGGTTAGATCCGAGCTTTACGCTGACAGAACAACTGGTCCTTTATGCGCGGCTACAGGGATTCACTCACCAACAAGCAAACCTGGAAGCCAGCCGGGTGTTAGAGATTTTTGCATTTAAAGACGCCGCACATGAAAAACCTCTGGCACTCAGTCATGGCATGGCAAAACGGATAGCCATCGCGCAAGCGCTGATCGGCAATCCGGCGCTGATCTTACTCGATGAACCCACTGCAGGACTTGATCCAGTGAATGTCCGGACCGTGCGATCAATCATTGCAGAACTATCGTCCGCGACAACCTTTATCATCAGTTCTCACGATTTGGCCGAACTTGACCGGTTGTGTCAGCAAATTTTGCTGCTGGAAAATGGCATTTTGCAGACTGAGAAAGTAAGCGCTAACCAGCAACAGACTGCTTCCCGATTCATTACCCTGCAAATGGAAAATTGTCCGGCAACGGAGGTAATTGCCAAATTCATCGTTTTAGAAGGTGTCTTGCAAGTCACTAACCCGCAAAAAAATGAATTTATCGTGGAATACAACCCTGACCTGCAACCCGGCATGGATCTGCAACTCATGCAGTGTATTCAAACCAATCACTGGCAATACCGGCAGTTAAGCCACGGCAAGACGTTGGAAGAAAAGCTTTTCTCAAGAAATTCATAGCATTTCTAGTGAATTCGCACTAACCGGATATTGCATGAATTGCACAAGCCCTCACTTGTCTCTTGATTCCACAAGGAATTTATCTCAATCAGGTGTATGACTAACTACACCGCTTCTTCGAAAAATCCCTTTTGAAACCAATATCACGCGTGATCATCGTGCGAATTCATGCAATATCCGGGCGAAGATCCTTGTTCACAGCGCTTTACTCAGCGTCCAAAACGGGAAGCGCTCAATTTCACGTCGGCACGCGCCCAGGCTTGTTCAAACCGCGCTGCAATGACCCTTGCCTGATCATCCTTCTTCTGCGCACGCAAAGCCTGCTGCAATCCGTAAAGCGCCCATCCGTTGTTACGATTCCGTCGCAGGTCCTCCCAATACACTGTTTCCGCTTCGTCTGCCCGCCCTGATTTCAGCAGAATAGCACCCAATGCCAGCCGTGGCGGCAAATGAAATTCTAACGGTTCTGTATACACCAGCGCATCTTCCAGACGAACCGCTTTCTCAAGGTGTGTAATGGCCTGATCGAACTGTCCACGCGCAGCAGCAATCTCACCCGCGAGTACTTCCGGTGCAGCACTCAGTACCGTTTTTGTGGTGTTTTTCGAAAGAAGAGGACCATCCAGCAATGGATCAGCCATGATCTTGCGTAGCGATTCCAGCTCTTGCCCGGCTTGTTGCAATTGTTCTGTTGCGACCAATGCGAGGCCGCGTACATAGTGCCAGCTTCCCGTCAGAAATAGATTGGTCGATGGCGGTGCGGGTTCAGCTAGAATTTCCTGCCAATGGCCAAATCTTGCAAGCACCCAATAAGGGGTTACGCGGAAAACTGCTGTCAATGGTATTGCCTTCAACACTTCATCGCTAATCTTACTGGCAACTTCGCGTGCGGATTGGATGGCAATCTTGCTTTGACCATCCACGGTCGCTGCGAACCAAAGAAAATGAATATTGTGCGGGTAGTACACCATCGGATATAGCCCTTGCGCGTGACACTGCGTGATGTAATCTTCATCAGCGGCGATTGCCAGCTGGTTGCTCTTCATAGAATCGGCGTAACGGCCTACACGCTGATAAATATGCGATGCCATGTGTATCATGTGCCCCGCCGTTGGCATCAGTGTCAAGAGTGTATCGGCTGCTTGCTCTGCGCGCTCGGGTGTACTGGTTGGCTCTATCAGGTGAATGTACATATGCAGCGCCCCCGGATGTTTCGGATTGCGCCGCAACACTTCCTCGGTGAGCGCGACGATTTCGGCTGTTCCCTCATACGGCTGACCATCAAGCATCCAATAACCCCAAGGCCGGAGATCCATCATGGACTCCACATACAGCATCGCAATATCCGGATCATCCGGGAAACGCTGATGCGCTTCCCGCATTGCCTCTGCGTAAGCCTTATTATTCGCCTCTCGTTGCTCAGCCTGCCCGGAATAGCGCTTTTCGAGCGCGCTGATAAGCGCTTGCTCCTTCGGTGATGCATTATTCATCAATGATCTGGCCTGCTGCACGATCTCCAAAGCCTGTGGCTCTTCGTTTGGTTCCATCATCGCATTGATGTTGGGACCCAGCACGAGTGCTTGCCCCCAATAAGCCATTGCAAGTTCTGGGTCCAACCGCGCCGCCTCGCGGAACGAGTGGCGTGCCTCGGCATGGTTGAACGCGTAAGCAAGATTGAGCCCCTGGTTGATGTACTGCTGTGCTAACGGGTTGCGGGTACTGACGGGGAATGTGTGCGTACCTAAATTATGCACCCTGGGTGCAAGCTGGCCATCCGCGCCTGGCTTATTCGCCATCCCGGATTCCGCATAATGCTTATGGCCACTGCCATGCCCGGTGGAAGCCTGCTGTTTTTGGGTTGCTGTTATTGCTTCTGACTCGGCATACGATTCGTGGGTACTCGCGACAACCAAAGTCAGAACTAAAATCGTGGAACGGATGGTAGTATAGGATTGCATGATTTTTACCTCCCTCTATAACATAACAGTACTCAATTTTCGTAACCGAGAGAAATGCTCTAATTCTGCTCGGCAGTGGTTGGATCAATCACAGATTTGATTCGAGAAACACGCTGAGCGGGAAATCCGCCTTGTTCGGCATGCGCTCTGATAGTCGCTTCGTCGGGTGCAATGTAGATGCAATAGACTTTGTCATCCGTCACGTAACTTTCCAGCCATTGGATTCTTGGACCCATATGGTTCAACACATTGCACGATTTCTGAGAGATGGCTTGTAAATCTTGCGGTGTCAGCAAACCTGCTCCTGGAATTTCACGTTCTATCATATACTTCGGCATTTCACCTCCTTTAGAATTAAATAAATATGACCAGTCGTATTTCTATCAAGTAAAAAAATTAAGGTCTGAAATAATCGTCCAATAAATTCTGACAACACTGTTTAACCGGAGCGGTTGATTTTTCTATCTTCATCCGCAGTAAAGCGCCTTGCCAGGTATTTATGAGCAGATCAGCCATCTCTTCTGCTGATTTATCTTGTCGCACTGTTCCTTGTTGCTGCGCCTTCGCTATTCCAAGTTGCAATAGATCCCTGTAGCGATTGACCGCAGATTGCAGCGATTTCTGACAAACTTCGCTGGTGTCGCCGATTTCCCCCATCAGATTGCCTAAGAGGCAACCCCCTTTAAACGCATTCTTTTCAAGTTCTATAATGAGTTCATCAAAATAACATTTGATTGCACCGAGAGTATCTGTACCCGAGTTATCCAAGTAACTTGCCAATTGTGCAATAAACGGATCAATGTAGTACTGAATGACATCGGCGCCAAAGTCCTCTTTGCTACCAAAATAATTATAAAAAGAACCCTTCGGAACATTGACTGCATCCAGAATTTCCTGCAATCCAGTGCCATGATAACCTTGCCCCATGAATAAAGTAACACCTTGGTTTAACAGGCTCTCTCTATTGAATTCTTTTTTGGCTGATTTTGACATATTTTTATAATACGACCGGTTGTCTTAAATATCAAGATATTTTATGAGTGCAGCACAAATAATTCCGAAATCTCCCGCTGTTTCAGACTTCAAATCCTTTACACAGAGTTACCGGATAATAAAGCGGGAATAATAGCTCTTCTTCTGACTTAGAAGTACTAGAAATTCTGATACCTTTTACGCAGACAGCTAATCCATCATTCTCATCGAGAATGAATATTTATCTTTTCAGGTATGTGTTTTTTTATATCGACTAAAGATTATTGTTATAAAGATTAAGGAGATCAATAATATGAGCATAGTAACAAAGAGTAATCAGGAATCCGGTGAAAGAATTGGCGTTGGGAATATAATCAATTCAACTTATCAAACCGACAACACAACACCAATACTTGTTGATGCTTATGCATGGGATGGCCAATTTTTCTCGAGTTACAGACTCACAAAAGACGTCATTAAAATTGATGATGATCTTGTATTGTACTTTGATGAAGCGGTGGTAGCGGGTAGCGGTAATATTGTCATCTCTAATGGTTCGGATACACGTACTATCGCTATCAATGATGCCAATCAGGTTATGTTAAACGAGAAGTATGGTGCGGTAACGATCAACCCGACAACGAACTTGATTCCTAACACCCAGTACCATGTAACGATGGCCAGTGGCGTTGTTATGGATGCAGCAGGAAACCCATTTCCTGGTATCACCGATCAAACCACACTCAATTACATGACCATCGCTTCCAATCCGCTACTGATTTGGAACTCATGGGGCAGCTCCACCGCGCTATTTGGCCCTCAGGAGTTCAAAATTGATGACACTTTTGAACTATACTTTGATGAAGAGGTGGTACCGGGTAGCGGTAATATTATCATTTCTAATGGTTCGGATACGCTTACTATCGCTATCAATGATGCCAGTCAAGTTACCTATGCCGATGATTCGCATCGCGTGGTAAGCATCGATCCGCTAGAAGGGCTGATTCCTAATACCACGTACAGTGTTCAGATCGCCAATGGCGTCATCAGGGATACAGACGGCAATTCCTATGCAGGTACCAGCAATGCTACTCCACTTAACTACACCCCCATCGCCTCTAATCCACTCCTGGTATGGAGCAATCCACAAGATGATTCAACCTTAAAGATTGATGACAACATCACATTATATTTTGATGAAGAAGTAGCAGTTGGTAGCGGTGATATTGTCATCTTCAACGATTCCAACGATTCGGATACACGCACTGTAGCCATTAATGACACGAATCAGGTTACGTTTAGTAACAGTAAAACTGGCAATACCGTTACTATCAATCCGACAGCAGATTTGATCCCTAACACCACCTATAGTATCCAGATGGACAGTCAAGTTATTACAGATGCATCGGGCAACACGTATGCAGGCAGTGATACTCTCAACTTCACAACCTTGGGCTCTAAACCACTCCTGATAGGAAGCGATCCATCGGACGAATCGCCCATCGGGATTGATCACAATATTTCTTTAACTTTTGATAAAGAAATAGTTGCGGGCAATGGTAGTATTATTATCTCCAGCGAGTCCGACACACTTAGCATAAGCATTAGTGACTCCAGTCAAGTCACCTATGCCGATGATTCACTTCGCACGATAAGCATCAATCCGCTAGAAGATTTGACTTCAAATACCACGTACAGTGTCCAAATAGACAGTGGTGTCATTATGGATACGGAAGGGAACCCTTATGATGGGATTCACGATGAAACTACATTAAATTTCACTACAGAAGATCATATTAGTGGCCCTACATTCGAAGATTTAATATGGATCAATATTTAAATTACTTAAATTATAAATTGATAGGCTTCTGAAAGATTCTATGCTGTACGTATCCCATAAAACAATCAACGAAATTAACTGTTACGCTTGCTCCTGATTAATCTAGTTTTTTTATAGAAGTAATTCAATTGAATGCAAATTCCGAATACTACTGATACAAATAGTTTGTATATTAAGATTCTCACTACGGCTTAAATTAGTAACACTAAATAGAAGTGGAGATAACAAAGCCTATCACTGGCATTACATTGTCTGCCCTGTTACAAGCTGCTGTTCAATGCCAACAAGCAGGAAAGCTTCAAGAAGCAGAGAAGCATTGCCTGCAGGTTTGCACTCTCTTTCCCAATCTTCCAGATGCTTTTCATTTGCTTGCCATTATCTATGCACAAACAGGGCATTATCAGGCAGCAAATGATAATTTTTCAAAAGCGATTGACATTCATCCAACACGTGCTGATTTTTATAGCAACTATGGCAATGCACTATGGAAACAAGATCGTATTGAAGAAGCAATTTATTATTGCCAGCAATCACTGGCACTCGATGCGAGTCGTGCTGAAACGCATAATATCCTGGGCAATATTCTTTTATCGCAAAATCGATTGGAAGAAGCAGTCACCAGTTTTCGCACAGCACTTGAGATTCATCCAACTTACGTTCATGCATTGAACAATCTGGGAAATACGCTGCAAAAACTCAATCAGGCAGAAGATGCTGTCAATTGTTATCGCCAGGCACTCAAATTACAAGCAAACTATCCTGAGGCGCACAATAATCTCGGGCAAGCACTCAAAAGCTTAGGTAGGCTTGATGAAGCGATAAGCCATTTTCGTAGCGCAATTAAACTCCGTCCTGATTTTCATAAAGCAGCGCAGAATTACTTGGAGATTGATCCGGCTTGGATTAAACCATTGGATGGAGAGAAACTCACGCTTCGCCGATACAGCGAAGCCGATGCTGAGTATCTACATCAATGTTATAAAAATAACACGTTCATGACACAGTATAATCACTATATCCCTCGTCATCAGCGTATTGAAGATTTGGCAATAAAGTTGCGCGAAACAAATGCGAAACACCCCTGCCAATTGAAATCGGTCGATTGGATTATTATCAAGAAAGCGACCGGACAACCTATCGGTATTGCTAATCTTGTCGAAATCCAATTCCATCATCGGCGTGCTGAGTTTCTGATTGGCTTTGCAAATCCTGAAAACCATAATAAAAGTTATGGTTTAGAGGCAACATTGCTGGTTCTCGATTATGCTTTCAATCGAGTTGGCTTAAATAAACTGATCACTGTCGTATACAGCGATAACGCCTTCGCGCAGAAAAATAGCTTGGCACTGGGATTTGTTCAAGAAAGCTATCTACGTGAGCAGATTATGGAACCGAGCGGCAATAAATTTTTGGATCTTTATGGCAATGGAATGACACTGAATGATTTTCGTAACAACAAGCGAATACTAAAATTATCACGGCGCTTGCTGGGATTTGACATCACTCGTCCGCAATGCTTGGAAGATAACTAATCGACTATGTAGCAAGGCTATTTTGCGGGTATGCACAGTCCAACACCGCACTAATTTACCAAAAGACTGCGAGATTTATTTCCAATAATTTGTTCTAGCTCAGATCAAGTTGTTCAACCTGGCAGTATCCCCTTACGAGACCGTTTCTTTTTTGGTAGACTCACCAATAATGATAGTCGCCCCTGGCGAATTAAACGACGAGATTGGATCTCTAAGCTAGAACCAATAACCCCTAATTAACCAAATAAAATTCATGCATTGGGAAGTCAATTGAAGGAATCGATAGAATCAAACTCGACTGCTCTCCTCTCTCAAATACTGATATTCATTAAAAGACACCGAATGGCTAAACATTCAATATTTTTCAAGCTTATTTGCGCTGGAACATTGCTGGCAGTACTCCTGGTTTCACAAAGCGCCAGCGCGGATCAGTCTCAGTCGAATGCAAATCCCTGCATTCATCAATCCAGCAAGAGCGAAAGCACTTGTCACGAGAATCAATCCAAGTGGATTGAACTACCGGATGAAGCAATCAAGAAACTAAAAATTGACGCCGGGTTCGGCTGGGGTATTTTTAGTGGCACTATCTACAATGGCAATGAAAGTTACCATGTAACGCAATTGATTGTCAGCATGGTACCTATCCACGGGCATCATCACATGGATATGCACGTAAGCATGTCACACGACCCTAAAATACATCAAATTAATCAGGATCTAGCCCCTTTATCGAAAGGCGCTCTCTCCATGCCAATACCCAATGAAGATGTTCATATCCATGATTTTAAGTGGGAAATCATTAAGGTCATGGGGTATCAAACGCACTAACCCATACCATGCAGCAATCACTTAAAAATATCAGAAATATACTTATTTACACCTTTGTGGTTGCACTGGTTTCAGTGGCGTATTTTATTTATGCCTACGCAGTGCACCAAATTCCGGAAGAACGTGAAACTTTTCTGACAGAGATGGGGGAAGGCTTCGGAAAAATTGGCTTGGCGATGCTGGTATTTATATATTTTCGTACCCTATTGAAACTACTGCTGGGACAAGGAAAATTGGCGCAGCGCTTGCTTCCGGACTATATCCCTCCAATCGATTCATCCCATATGAATCGCCTGTTAACCTGGATGAACCGCACGCACATTTATTTCGGCATCGCGGCCATTGCTGTCATCCTGTTGCATATCTCGCTAATGGGATTTTCCCGTTACAGTCATATTCTTTTCTTTCCAGCTTTATTGGCGCTGGTTATCTGGCAGGGACTTTTCGGCCTATTTTTAACTTGGCGCTACACACCCGACGAACTCAAGAAATTTTCTCACTTAGTGCATGCACAGTTTATCACCGGCATTGCCATCGGAGTTTTTGCTTTTTTTGGGCACCTACTGATTGATGACTAAATTCACACTACCTGCTCAGTCATACTTCTGCCATCTCATCGAGGCTGCTAGCGAATCCTGCTTACATGCCGGAATCCAGCTATCACTATCATCATAGTTGAAACACAGTGTATGATTCATAGCATTATGAATCATATAATTTTCATTATCCCTACCCTAATATTCAAAGAAAAGGCAAGTCATGCAGAGCGCCTCAGATATTAAGATACTCATCCTTGATGACGACACCTTTATGCTCAAGCTTCTGACACGGATGCTCGCTAAGCAAGGCTATACCGCTGTCAGTACTTGCGACAATGGACAAGATGCACTCAAAAGAATCGACCATCCCGATACCTGCCCGGATTTAATTCTGCTTGATCTGAATATGCCGGATATGGATGGAATTGAGTTTGTACGTTACTTGGTTGACCGGAACTATCATGGCAATCTCGTATTGGTTAGCGGTGAAGATGAGCGCATGCTAAAAACCGCGGAGAAGCTGGTTCATGCGCATAAAATTCAGATGCTTGGCTATCTGCATAAGCCAGTGAATCCAGAAAAGCTATCTGAACTATTGCAGAATTGGGAACCCTATTCCCCAGCCAAACCATCCGATAAGAAAATCTATGGTGCCGCAGAGATCCAATCTGCTATTTCCAATCATGAATTAGTGAATTACTACCAGCCTAAAGTATCCGTGGCAACCGGTGACGTAATCGGCGTAGAAACACTGGTACGCTGGCACCATCCGCAAGATGGTCTGATACTACCGGACCGATTTATCTATACTGCAGAACAACATAATCTGATCAATGACTTGACAGGCCTGGTTCTGAAGCAGGCCCTGGCTCAGGCGAAAATATGGCATCAGAGTGGACAGATACTACGTGTAGCGATTAATGTTTCAATGGATAATCTGGCATCATTGGATTTTCAGGATCTCGTGGTAAAACTGGTTACCGAGAATGGCCTGCCGCCCCAAAAAATCACACTCGAAGTCACGGAGAGCCAATTAATGGGATCTGATACACGAATCCCATTGGAGATTCTGACTCGGTTACGTCTCAAACGTTTTCATTTATCGATTGATGATTTTGGTACCGGGCATTCATCAATGGCCCAATTACGCGACATTCCTTTTAGTGAACTCAAGATTGATCAGGGGTTTGTTCATCGCGCCTGGATGGATGATACGCTGCGTGCCATCTATGACGCTAGTTTATCGATGGCCAAACAATTGGGTATGGAAGTCGTGGCAGAAGGGGTTGAAGATCGTAACGACTGGGAACTATTGCGGCAAACAGGTTGTGATTATGCGCAAGGAAATTTTGTTTCGGTTCCATTACTGCCCGCCGATTTTTCACGTTGGGTGGAAGAATGGCAAGCCAGAGTAAACGATGGCTTAATAACCTCTCCGGCATCATCTTAACGCCTTAGCTTTATCTCAGAACAATCTAATATTCAGAGTTTCCTTCACTCTTTCGCATACAAAGTATCCAGATAGTTTTTTACGTTCACTAATTGAGCGTCAAATAACGGCAGTAATACAGCCAACACTTCCGTATCATTTTTTTTACCCGCTTGTTCCATGTCTGCGCACAATTCACCCAGTGCAAGCGCACCGATAGAACGTGCTGATGATTTGAGCTTATGCGCGAGTAAACCGACCACTGCGAATTGACCTGTCCGATAAGCCGAATGCAGTTCTGTAGCTGTTTTTTCCGCACTGGTGCGAAAATCCAACAGCATCTCTTCAATCATTTCCGGGTCATTGCCTATTAATTCTTCAAGAACATGAACATTAACCGGAGCAACATCTGATCCCGCACCATTCATTGGTACAGATAACTGAGAAGCTAATTTTCGCTCTTCTGCCGGTTTACCGTTAGACAGATATTTTTCCAAGGTCAAGCGTAAATCTTCAAGCTGTACTGGCTTGCTCAAATAATCATCCATCCCGGCATTCAAACAGTGCTCTCTTTCACCTTTCAGCGCGTTTGCAGTCAACGCGACAATGGGAATATGTTTCTTGCTTGTTTCCTCGGAACGAATCGCTTTGGTCAACTCGAAACCATCCATTTCTGGCATATGCAAGTCTGTCAGTAGCAGAGCGTAATTACAGTCTTGCAAACGCTTCAATGCTTCACGCCCATCGTTTGCGATATCACCCGCATAACCGAGTAGATTAAGCTGTTGTCGAATCACTTTCTGATTGATATCGTTATCTTCCGCCACCAATATCAGTTTGCCTTGCCGTAGCGCTTCATCGCGAGAAACAGGCACAAGTCCTGACTTGAGCAAATTGTCTGATGGCCCACTTTCCATGCCTACTTCTGCTCTTCCAGCAGCAATAGACATTGCCCGAAGTAGGGATTGACGATACATTACATCACCATCCAGTGTGACGATATCGATATCCTCAGTCCGTGCTTGCCGGCGGCGGCCACGCTTGATAACGATAAATCGCGGCTCAATATCAGGCTGCAGTGCATCAGAATCAGTCTTTAAGGTACTCTTTAGCACACTTGAGCGAGCAGCAAATGCAGCACGCAATTCCTCTATAGAGGGTGTCTGTTGCTCAGCATCAATGACAACGAGCCAAAGACCAGGCGCTAAACTCTGAATACGTTGACGGACGGTATTTAGGTCGGATACTTGTTCAACAATCGCTCCGGCACTTCTTAAATAGATAGCCAGATCATCACTCATACCATTGTCGTCACCCAATATCAGGCAAGTCAAGCCGCTGAGATCATTGATCTTGCTGTCCGTGACAGATATCGCGGGCAACGGCTTAAATGGCATTTGTATCATAAATGTGGAACCCTGTTGAGGTTCGCTTTGTACCGTTATTTCTGCATCCATCAATTCCGCCAGATGATGAGAAATCGCCAATCCAAGTCCAGTCCCTCCAAAGCGTCGCGTCGTTGAAGGATCACCTTGCGAGAAGGATTTAAAGAGCTTGTTCTGCGTCTCTTTATCCATACCGATGCCATTATCGGTTATCTGAAATGCAATCACTACTTGATCAGGATTCGATTCAGTCAGTAATACTCTCACTGAAACCTTACCTGATTTCTCTTGTTTACTGGAAAACTTGATCGCGTTATTGATAATATTAACCAGTACCTGACGAAGTCGTAATGGGTCACCCATTACATTCTCTGGAATTGCAGGATCAATAAACAAAGTCAATTCCACTCCCTTTGTGAGCGCCAGATGTGCCAACATGCCGCAAGCATTCTCCACAACACTGGCCAAACGCATAGGAATCTTTTCTATTTCCAGCTTACCTGCTTCAATTTTAGAAAAATCAAGAATGTCTTCAATGATGGAAAGCAAAGCATAAGCAGAATCCCGTATCAAATTAGCCATCTCCATTTGATAGCCGCTCAAACTGGTTTGCCGCAACACATCGATCATGCCAATCACGCCATTCATGGGCGTGCGAATCTCGTGACTCATGGCGGCAAGGAAAGAAGATTTGGCCCGGCTTGCCTGTTCAGCATCAATTCTGGCTTGCTTTAAATCCTTCATCATGCGGACATGCTCACGAATATCACGCATTACACCGGTAAAATGCCGCTTTCCTCCAACAAAATATTCGCTGACTGCCAAATATAACTCAATACGTTCGCCATCCTTTCTAATGCCTTCCACTTCACGGCCAAGACCAATACTATGGCTATGCGAACCCGGCAAATAAGGACGACCGACATATTCCTGACCATGCCCGGTACGACAATAATTTTCCATATAACTGTCATGTTTACTACGATCCGGTTCGGGCACTATGATCGATACATTCTGCTCGATCATTTCATCATGACTATAGCCAAATAGTTTCTCCATCACCGGATTGGCGGAAAGAATCACGCCCCTTTCATCGGTAGTCACCACGCAATCCACCATGTGCTCAACGACAGAGCGCATTTCTTCTTCTTTAATGGCCAAAGACACATTTGCGCGTTGTAGATCGGCAGTGCGCGTTGCTACTTTATTTTCCAGTTCTTGATTGAGTTGCAGCAGATTTTCTTCTGCTTTGTTGCGTTCCTGATCACTGGCATTCAGTCGCTCCATCATAACGTTGAAGGTATTTGCCAATTGCCTCATCTCATCCCAGCCTTCAATCGCAACGCGTTGATGTAAATTACCTGCCGAGATTTCCAAAGCGCTTCGATTCAAATGCTTTAAAGGATCGACAACACGACGATTAAATAGAACAGCGCCGAAAAGAGCGACAAGTAATGTCAGAGCCAGGATGATTAAGCCTACATAATGCAGTTTGTACACAGAGGCAAACGCTTCATCGGCATCAATATGCACCACGATGCCCCATTTCATGAGCGGTAAGTAGCGCCATGCGGCAACAACTTCCTTGCCACGATAATCTAAAGTCAGTGCGGCACCGGAATCACCATTTAGAGCTTTCTGCATGGATTCACCGGAAGGTGTAACGAGCGGAATCCTGCGCTTTAATGAGGCATCAGGATCGTACTTTAACGGAGCCATTACTAGGGCAGAGTGGTCATCTTCAAGGCGTGCCACAACCGTTTCGCCACTCTCGCTCAGTCCAACATTATTCGCTATTACTTCGAAGACACGTTCACTAAAGATTTGCAGGGCTAATACACCTCTGATCTCTCCATTTATTATTACTGGAGTTGCAACGAATGCAGCAATTGCACCCTTCGATGGCGCGTAACGTTCAAAATCAGAGATACTGCTTTTTAAATTATCCAGTGCATAGCGAGTGACTTTACCGAGACCCGTATCACGATAAGGGCCTGTGAGTAAATTAGTTGCAAAATCAGATTCATGCGCTTGCGTGTAGACGATATCGCCTTTAGTAGAAATCAGAAAAATATCGTAATATTTCGCTTCCTGAACAAAGCGTTTGAAATTTTCACGATAACTGGCATCCAACCGATGATAATCATCAGATTCCACCCCGCTTTGCTCATAAATTCTGGAAAATTCCAGGATGGCTTCGTGCGTTGTGCTGGAATCACGGACCAAGCTGGAATCAAGAAAGCGTTCTTTCAAATAGCTATCAATTTGCTCAATCTTTTTATCGGCAATCGCAGAAACATTTCGAATAGCCGAGTTTTTAATTTCCTTTTCAAAGGTATGCAGCAGACTATTGCCGATGACCAATATTGGCAATAAGGAAACCAATGTAAACCAAACAGCAAAACGCTGTGTCAGTGAAGTAAATTTCATCAGTATCTCCTTGCAATAACTGCAACTGAGTTTGTTAACGTATTAGCTTCTACCACGCCTGCCCTACAACCAATTCGTTTAGAGATCAGGTTGAAGGCTCCATTTTTGTAAAAGCTATTTTGTTTAGTGTAACGGCTCTGGATTATTAACAGTTCTACTTATACTTTTCACTATATTAATCCTATCGAACATTGTGCCGTTGATACAGCCACAATCATTTCATGCAACACATGAAAGGCAGTCAAGATAGCCTTTTAAATTATGAGCCTAATCTGATTTGTTAAAAATAGCGACAGTAATATTGCAGCAAGGGGAAAAAAGTGTATTTTTTCCTGGAAAAGGTGTTGTTCAAAATAGTTTTATGAGAACATGCGAAGGAAAGGTAAATTCTGCCCAACGCCATTAATACTTGGCTATTAAAAATTCTGAGAATCTCAAATTAATGATATATCAGTTCATGGAAGTTACACTTACGAACATCAATCAATATTCTACGCGCATAGCGCCTTGTCTTACACGACCCAACCGTTTTCAGTCCTTTCTCACAGGGGTCTTACTGCTGTCCTTTTTCAATCAACCTGCATTTGCTGCCGTAATCGGTAAAGTAGTGCAGCCCTTTGCAAGCTATACCTTTACTGCTGATGACAATATGTTGCGTATACGGGATAGATTAGATCCTGTGCCGCTGTTCGGCACGAATAATCTTTTCGATATGTCCCATCGTTTTACCGGCGGCCTCCTATTTGAGAAAGAAATCAGCCGGCAACGATTGACTGCCGATTTGAACTGGACCCACACCACCTTCGAAAAATTTAATCAGATGGATAACAATTTAAAAAATTTGAACGGTAACTGGAACTGGTTTTTAGGAAACCGATTGGAAGGTAATATGGGAGCAAGCTATGTGCAATCACTGGCACCGTTCTTGTTTCAGCCGGGCACTAAAAATATAC
>NZ_JAIEME010000018.1 GCF_019752415.1 Nitrosomonas sp. | reverse complement strand
CGTCCTGTCAAGGACACCTCACCTTATGAAAATAAGGAAATGGAATTCAAAGTCATCAAACTTGATCGCAAACGTAATAATGTTGTGGTATCACGCCGCGCGGTACTGGAAGCGACACAAGGAGCAGATCGTGAAACCTTATTGTCGAATCTGCAAGAAGGTTCGGTTGTTCAAGGTGTAGTCAAAAATATTACTGATTATGGCGCATTCGTTGATTTGGGTGGAATTGACGGACTGCTGCATATTACTGACTTAGCATGGCGTCGCGTTAAGCATCCATCCGAAGTGGTCAATATCGGTGATGAAGTTACCGCCAAAGTGCTCAAGTTCGATCAGGAAAAGAATCGTGTTTCATTGGGCATGAAACAACTCAGCGAAGATCCATGGGTAGGTCTGTCACGACGTTATCCAGCACGCACCCGTCTATTTGGCAAAGTAACCAATTTAACCGATTACGGTGCTTTTATTGAAATAGAACAGGGTATTGAAGGGTTAGTGCATGTATCCGAAATGGATTGGACCAACAAAAACGTTTATCCATCTAAGATTGTACAACTGGGTGACGAAGTCGAAGTAATGATTCTTGAAATTGATGAAGAGCGCCGCCGCATCTCGCTGGGTATGAAACAATGTCAAACCAACCCATGGGATGAGTTTGCCACAAATCATGAGAAAGGCGATAAAGTCCGTGGCCAGATTAAATCCATTACAGACTTCGGTGTATTCATCGGATTACCTGGCAATATCGACGGTCTTGTGCATTTATCTGATTTATCCTGGAATCATCCTGGTGAAGAAGCTGTTCTTAATTATAAAAAAGGGGACGACGTAGAAGCGATCATTCTATCCATCGATGTTGAACGTGAACGTATTTCACTAGGTATCAAGCAGATGGAAGGAGATCCTTTCACCAGCTTTGTCGCAGAACACGATAAAAATAGCATCATTGATGGCACTGTGAAGTCTATCGACGCCAAAGGCGCTGTGATAGCATTGACCAATGAAGTGGAAGGTTATTTGCGCGCTTCCGAAGTTTCACGTGATCGCGTGGAAGACATACGCACGCACTTGAAAGAAGGCGATAAAGTCGAGACTATGATCATCAATGTGGATCGCAAAAATCGCACCATCAATCTGTCGATTAAGGCAAAAGATAAATCAGATGAATCCAGTGCCATGCAAAAAATTAAAGCGCCTGTCAATGCTGGAACAACCAGTTTGGGTGCTTTACTAAAAGCTAAAATGGATAGCAAGAACACAGAGCAATAAGGAAAATTCATGACGAAATCTGAATTAATTACTCGACTAGGGGCACGCTTCCCGCAACTAGTCACCAAGGATGCTGAGCTCTCAGTCAAGACGATTATCGACGCAATGGCAAAAAGCCTAGCCGAAGGCCAACGTATAGAAATACGCGGTTTTGGTAGTTTTGACTTAAATTATAGGCCGCCGCGTGTTGGCAGGAATCCGAAATCAGGTGAGAAAGTCAAAGTACCTGAGAAATATGTTCCGCACTTTAAAGCCGGAAAAGAAATGCGTGAGCGTGTTGATTATAAGGATACAAAAGGCAAGTAGCCGAATCAAATGCAGAGCACTTCTAAAGATTAGAAGTGCTCACTCAATGTAAAATTTACAGAAAATACTGTGTTTCAGAATGAGAAATTGGATCAGAATATATTTTTGATTGTTATAACTTTACATTCTTGAAATTCTAGACACGGATAGTCGAATCAAATGCTTAATTGACAATTCATAATTTAGTAATCTTCTATAAACCAGCTTGGTTTAAGCTTATAATTAATCACTTATTAACTCATCTGGGCTAAACTCATCATGATGAACGTAATCACTTGGCTTCTGCGCATCATAGTCTTTGTAATTCTGGCTGTATTTGCTTCGAAAAACTTACAACCAATCGAATTGCATTATTATTTCGACAAATCGATCGAACTTCCTTTAAGCGTAGCGCTTCTGATTTTCTTCGCACTGGGCACGCTTATCGCCCTTATCTTTGTGCGATGCCGTTGTTTCTCCCATAAATAAATTCCTCCCATGCATGACCCGCGCATCATAGTCGCACTTGATTTTTCCAGTGCTGAAGATGCGTTGAGGCTAGCTGGAAGACTTGAACCCCGCTTATGCCGCTTAAAAGTGGGCAAAGAACTTTTCACAGCAGCCGGACCGAATCTGGTAGAAAAGCTTATGCTGAAAGGCTTCGACATCTTTCTTGATCTCAAATTTCACGATATTCCCAATACCGTCGCCAATGCCTGCAAAGCAGCCGCTCATTTAGGTGTTTGGATGATTAATGTCCATGCGTTGGGCGGGCGAAAAATGTTAATGGCGGCACGTGAAGCCATTGCGCAAGGATCAACCAAACTGATTGCAGTCACTTTACTCACCAGTATGGATCAGAATGATCTCGCGGATATCGGATTACAAGGCAATCCTGAGCAAATTGTGGAGCGACTAACACGATTAGCCAAAGACTGCGCTTTAGATGGTGTGGTTTGTTCTGCATTGGAAGCAGCCAATCTACGACAACAAATAGGGAAAGATTTTTGCCTGGTTACACCCGGTATACGTCCATTCAATAATCAAGCAGATGATCAAAAAAGAATTACAACACCGAATCTAGCAATCTTAAATGGAGCCAATTATTTAGTAATCGGCAGGCCTATCACCAAAGCATCCGACCCTCTTATAGCTCTGCAACAGATACACGAAAGTATCATTCTCTAACCTTACTGCGCAGCAAAAAGCACAATTAACATTCTTATTAGTTAAGCATTTATATATTTTCATATCTATCGAGAATTGGAATAACACCCGGCCTGAAACGATCAATGTAAACATAATCACAACAAAATTGTTCGTAATCACTTTTTGTTTATTTGTTTAGCATTTCACTTTCTATTCTCTGGTGTCCCCAACTTAACTCAATTCATCTCGGCGAGTTAACTGAATTAAAAAAGCACTCTTGGCTTAGCCAAGAGTGCTTTTCTCCCTATCCTTACAACTTAAATTAAGATTTTTTCTTTATGAGAGAATGAAATCGCTTGAATTTACATCTGCACCAACAAGCCCAACAAGCAGAATCTGACCATCAAATGCATCACTCGTAATCAAAACACCATCACCACCATCAGTAAATGTCAAATCATCAATAGATGCTATACCGAAGAACGACAGATCAATGCGGTCATCAGTAACATCACCACCAAACTCACCGTCAGCAATTGATACGTTACCGTCAAATGCAGTTGAAAACTCAAATGTATCACGGAATCCAGTTGTAGCAATCAACTCAGATGCTTCATCATTGGTTGCATCATCATCAAAGTCAAAGTTTGCTGTCGCTGTATTACCGAGATTTGACAAGATAAATTTAGCACCATAACCCAAATTGTTTGCAGTCATTTCAAAACCACCTGTCTGACCCGTCAGATCAATTTCGGTAATCTTGGTGGTTGCATTATTTGCATTATCTGCATCAGTAATATCAGTAATAAATATATCGCCTGCACCTGTGAAAGACAGTGCCGTAACCCCATCAGTTTCGATTGCTGTGAAAGTTGTATCATCGGTATCAGCTGTAGTGTTTACATTAACTGTTTCTACGTCAGTAACATCAAGTGAATTTATTGCTACTGCAGCATCTGCATTGATTAAAACTGCAAGGGTGTCACTAGTTCCACTTGAACTTACAACTACACCATTAGTTGTTTGATCTGCTGTCACTTCAACTGTACCATCGCCAAGATTATCGATAGTTAAATCACCACCGGCTGTCACATCACCTGCTAATACAATTTTCGTAAACTCAAAATCAGCATTATCGAAAGTAACTGCCGCAGCTGCAGTACCCAATTCAAGTACTTCAAATTCAGTTTGTTCAGTCGCATCAAGACCTGCTGCGTCATCACCATCATCAAGCGCTAACGTATCTTCCCCATCACCACCCGTGACCGTATCATTAGAATCCAATGTACCCGTTAGGAAAGCAATTCTATCATCACCGGCACCTGCTTCAATTGTATCATCTGCAGTACCTGCAGTAATATCATCATCACCTGAACCACCGGTTACAGTCAGATCGGCAGCAGCAGCTGATAAATCAACTGTCAGGCCACCACTATTACCAGATGCATCTACTGTTTCGAGTGCAGTCACATCGACAACGGCCGTCAATGTTCCAGTTCCTGTCACCGTCAATCCAGTTATTGCTGTAAATGCTGAGACATCGACAAAGTTTTCACCAGTCGCAGCAATACTCATTGTTTCGATTGAACCCGCATCAGATGTTGAATCAACAACTGCATCGCCTGTGTCTTTACCAGCACCACTTACTGCCAACGCCAGATTATCATCAGTTCCAGTTACATCATCAAATGTATCGATATCAGTAGTTGAACTGGTACTTCTAATACCAAAAGTTGCTGCAATTGGAGCAGCGTCATAAGTCAAAGTTCTAGAAGATGATGAGGCATTATTCCAGATTTGCTCAGTGCCAGAGGTATCCGTAAAGTCAACAGTTGCATCATTATCAATATTGCGAATATTAATAATCTCCACATCTGTAATCGATGGAGTAGTAGTCGTTGCCGCATTCAGAACCACGTTCAATGTATCGTCACCACCAGATCCATTAATAATATCTGCATCTTCCAGACTATTTACTAAAGTGCCGGCACCATTATTCACTACGCCAGCGGTAAAGGTATCATTACCTGCACCACCTGTAAAAGTATCTGCGCCAAAGGTAAGTGCTAGCGACTCCCCTGCATTCGGCCCTTCACCAATACTATTCAGATATTCTGCAGCTTCTGCTTCAGTTGTTGGAGTGCTTGCAGATACACCCGCTAGTATTGATTGCAATTGAGCCAAGTCACTAGAAGAATGATCCCGAGAATATAGCTCTGCCACTAATGCTTTATTTGCCAACAATGCTGCTGTATCTGCAAACTCTGCTGGCAATGTCGCTGGATCTTGTGAAAGGAATGTCACTGCATCATAAATAATCTGACCAAATCCAGCACCAGACTCAATCTGTGCTGTAAAGTAAGCTTCTGCCTGAGAACCAGCACTTGCTGGATCGCTGTCAGCTACCACACCAAAATGATCCATTAAAACAGCAACCTGATCATCCACTGTAACCTTACCTGCCATAATACCATTGGTAAACAATGTGTTTGCAGCCAGCGCATCGGCTAATTGGCTAATGGTCATTCCGCCTTCAACCAGATTTGCCAACTCAGTTAGATTAGTACCACCCGGCGCTGCATCGAACAAACCCGCAACAACCTTCAGAATTTCTGTTTCCTGTGCATTCGTTATAGCCATGGGAGCTCCCTTGATAAAAAATTAAAAATAGTTACGAAAGTAAATTACTTGCAAGTTTTTCACTTTTCACTTTGTCTCTATGCAGCTTCTATGCAGCCAACAATCCATCTAGCAGAAGATACTACAAAAGCCAAGTTAAAGTACATTCTGCCGAAAACAAAACTGCTTTGCAAGTATGTGACTGAAGTTTACATTAAGTATGTTGCATATTTACAACATTGTAACAGCATTTGTTCATGCCAAAACTTTAAAAAGGCAAGTAAGAATGTGCCTTTTTACATCAATAGATAATTACTTCTACCTATTTATGCAGTATACGCAATCCGATTGTCGATATTGTGTGGCTATAATCACATATTTACTTTAATCATTTCTAGCAATCCGGTTAGCTTTGCACTTGCTGCGACTGGTTTGCGGTAGCCTATCATTTTTTCCGCTGTTATTTTTCGCTCAGAATCTGCGATAATATGCTATTCAATGCCCTATATTCAATTTCTTGCATCCGCCCAACACTACCTTTTTAGATAACTTTTTACGCCTCTGGCAACACCACCCCCTTATCTTTCAAATGATCAAGCGCGAGGTGATTGGCCGCTACAGAGGCTCGTTTCTTGGATTATTATGGACATTTGTCAATCCCATTTTGATGCTGGCCATCTATACATTTGTTTTCGGTGTGGTATTTAAAATACGCTTAGATCCACAGAACACGGATATATATGATGATAAATTTGCCTTTGCATTATTATTATTTACCGGATTGATTATATTTAATTTATTTTCCGAATGCCTTTCCCGCTCCCCTGGATTAATACTCGCGAATGTCAATTACGTCAAAAAAGTTATTTTCCCGTTGGAAATCTTGCCGCTGGTTTCTCTAGGTTCCGCGTTGTTTCATGCCGGAATTAGTTTTTTGGTGTTAGTTACTTTTATGCTGGTTATTGATCATCCCATTCATTGGACACTAATTTGTTTGCCAATCATCGTGCTGCCGCTGCTTTTACTCATCATGGGATTATCCTGGATGCTCGCTTCAATAGGGGTTTATGTTCGTGACATTGGGCAATTTATTGGCCTAATCTTGACGATGTTACTGTTTCTGAGTCCAATTTTCTATCCTGCTTCTGCATTACCGGAATCTGTTCGCGACTATCTTTTTCTCAACCCGCTCTCTTTTGTCATAGAGCAAGCACGAGCAGTAACCTTATATGGCCAACTCCCGGATTGGAGCGGTTTAGTTGTATATTATATGCTTGCGTCAATCGTTGCCTGGGCTGGTTTGATGTGGTTTATGAAAACACGTAAAGGATTTGCTGATGTCCTCTAATCCCGCCAGCCCTGAACCAGCTATTAGCGCTTTTAAACTATCAAAATGCTATCAACTGTATCAGCACCCGAAGGATCGTTTAAAGCAGTTCTTATGGCCGCACAAATGGTGGAGGCTCCGTCAATTTTATCGTGAGTTATGGGCGCTGCACGATATTGATTTGACTGTGATGCCAGGGGAAGTTGTTGGCATCGTTGGTCAAAATGGCTCCGGAAAGTCGACACTGTTGCAATTGGTTTGCGGCACACTGACACCCACCCATGGTGAAATAGAGGTAAGCGGCCGTATTGCTGCTTTGCTGGAGTTAGGTGCCGGCTTTAATCCCGATTTCACCGGCCGCGAAAATGTTTTAATGAGCGCCGCGATTATGGGATTCAGTCAATCAGAGATTGCCGACCGCATAGAAGATATTATTAATTTCTCCGGTGTCCGCGATTTCATCGACCAGCCAGTTAAAACTTATTCCAGTGGTATGTATGTGCGCCTGGCATTTTCCGTGGCGATTAATGTCGACCCGGATATTCTGGTTATTGATGAAGCGCTATCAGTCGGCGATGGCGCTTTCGCCCGAAAATCATTTGATCGCATCATGCAGATGCGCGATGCGGGAAAAACAATCCTATTCTGCTCACACTCGTTGTTTCAAGTTGAGTCTTTATGTAGCCGGGCTATCTGGATTAACCAGGGAAAAATCATTTTAGATGGCGAATCGGCGCAAGTGGTATCCGCTTACCAGACATTTCTGGATCAATGCATGACCGATTCCGTTCTTGAAACATCCAATACTCACAACAATGTTCCTGCATTTGACAAGAAACATACATCGGGTAGCGCCCGCCTAGAAAAAGTCAATCTTCTGACGGACGAGATCAACGCGCAGCATGCTATCATCACAAGCGGTCAATCCAACATCAAGCTATGGATCACCTTTGCTTCCGACCCCTCATTGCCTTGCCCCAATGTGGGAATGACATTACAAGCAAAAGATGGCCGCACGATCACCAGTGCGGCAACATGGGAAGACCAATTTAACGTACGACGTAATTCCGAAGGATATGGACAGATTTGTCTCAGACTGGATCAAATTCCACTACTCAAGGGCGAGTATCTGATCAGCGTATATTTACTCTGTGAGCGCGGTATACATCTTTATGATGCAGCAGAAAGTGTGGCAACTCTGCAGGTAAAACAAATCAGCCGTTTACAGGGATATTTTTCAATTCCTCATCAGTGGGAAAATAACCAGATTACTATCCATAATGACTAAGACGGTTAATCACAATTTGGCGCAAAGTACACGACACTACCGGCATACCGGTCATACCGCTTCAAGTGCCGCAGCATCACCCTCCCCTTTCAAGGATCTGACTTTTCCATTAAATGTCTATGCCCATGCTTTGCTGTTAGAAGAAGGCAAAGCCACCTATCTACATTATGGGTTGTTCCAAGATAACCAAACCAGCCTGCAGTCGGCACAGCAATTTTCTACCGATCTGCTGATAACCAGACTACCGCCGTCTCCTTGCCGTATTCTGGAAGTGGGTGTCGGTCTGGGCACTACGCTTACTCAATTAAATCAGCGCGGTTATGATGTCCATGGCATCACTCCCGACGCACAACAGATCGCTTATATTCAAAAAAACCTGGACTCAGAGGTTCCCGTAAGTTGCCATTCGCTGCAAGATTTTAAAGCCCAACCAGAAAGCTTTGATGTTGTGCTATTGCTGGAATCCGCACAATCAATAGAGCCATTGGTCATTTTTAATAAAGCACTCGATCTGCTCCCCCTATCCGGTGATTTAATCATTGTCGATGCGTTCGCATTGAAATACGATGAAGCAAGAGTGGAAGACCTTCATCTGCTTAATGACCTGGTAGCGCTCGCAGAACGATTTGGGTTTGAACTGGTTGAGCACGTGGATTTATCCACTCAGGCGGCGCCCACACTGGATCATCTGTTGCACATTACCGCAACGCACCGGCAAAGACTGATCAAAGATCTTTTCTTGATCGACGAGCAGCAACTCACTCAACTGGATGAATCGAACCGGAGCTATCACAAAAAGTATGCCAGCGGGCATTATGGTTATGCCTTGTTACATTTTAGAAAAAAAACCGTGCCTAAATGGCGCTTGCAAATCCTAGAAAAGAATCAGATCCAGGAAATGTTGGATTTATTTAAGAAAACATTCCATCACGACATGACACCGGCTACTTGGCAATGGAAATACGGCTCGCATTCAGGGGGTGAAATTGGTATTTGGCGGGACAATCAATTAATCGCGCATTATGGTGGTGTTAGCCGGAGAATTCTGTTCTTTGGCCAACCTCAAACCGCTGTGCAAATTGGGGATGTGATGGTAGACACCAGTGAACGCGGCATACTCACCCGAAAAGGCCCATTTTTCCTGATGACAGCAACCTTTTTAGAGCGCTACATCGGCTATGGCAAGCCCTATCTAGTAGGTTTAGGTTTTCCCAATGAGCGACATATGAAAATTGCTGTACGGCATGGATTATATGCTGAAGTTGGATGCCTGACTGAATTCTCCTGGAACATCCGATCACGTTTCCCGCTCTGGGGAACACGTCTGCATTTGATTGGTCAAGAACAAGCAGATTTTGCAAAAACTGCTGTCGATCAATGCTGGCAAAATATGGTGGCAGATTTGCAAACAGCTATCATCGGTGTACGCGATTGGCAGTATCTACAGCACCGTTACCTTAATCATCCCAATCAACAATACCAGATCATACTGGTGAGAAATCGTTTCAGTAACTATGCTCGCGGTATCCTAGTACTGCGCTATGATCCGGAAGGCTGTGAAATCGTTGATCTCATCGCACCGCTAGCCGAAATTCCACTATTGATTACGCATGCCAGACGGCTGGCTGGCATGCACGGCACCACACGAGTATTTTGCCGCATTACCGCAAACTTCGCCGACTATTTTGACGTTGCTGGCGGCACGCAACAAACGGTGAATATTCATATACCCGCAAACGCCTGGAGCAATGGGCCGTCCCCCGAAATACTAAAAAATCACTGGTGGTTGATGAGTGGTGATAAGGACTTCCGCTAAAAAGCCATCACCCAGGCCAGACCGCACTCAAGCTTGATAGTTGTTCATAGGCTATTCAGGTTAAAATAACGGCAGGATTGTGTTTCATGTAAATCATAGCAAACAAAAAAACCAACCGATAACTGAGATTTTCTTGGAAAACTTACTCGTTCCTAATCAGGCCATTACAAATATTCCTTGCACACTCGCACTTGTGTTTGCTCCTCACCCCGATGATGAGGTATTCGGCTGCGGTGGCGCCATTATGCGTCACATTGATCAGAATGTTCCTGTTCGCGTCATCATCGTATCCGATGGTGCGCATGGTGTAAGCGACGAAAATAAAACCGAATATACCCGGCAACGTCAGAGTGAAAGCATCACCGCTGCCCATACCCTCGGCTATGGCACGCCTATTTTTTGGCGATACCAGGACCGGCAAGTCTATTATAGCGAAAAACTCATTCAGGAAATTTTAACAGCCATTCATGAAACTGGCGCTGACTTGGTCTATGCACCATCGGTTTTTGAGATGCACCCGGATCATCGCGTGCTAGGGATGGCTGTCGTGGAGGCCATCAGAAGAATAGGCAAAGCAGTGCGCGTCGCATTGTATGAAGTCGGCATCCCACTGCGTCCCAATCTATTGCTTGATATCAGCGATCTGGCGGCACGCAAAACGGCCGCCATGGAATGTTTTGTTTCACAAATTGCAAGACAGCGTTACGACCAGCATATCACCGCACTCAACCGTTATCGCACCTATACCCTGCCCGCCAGCGTCACCGCAGCGGAGGCCTACATTGTGATCTCTGCTGAGGAGTTGTCCAATGATCCGCTCAAACTGTATCAGTCGGAACACACACGCCAAAAAGCCTTGGGATTAGTTTTGGACAGCAGCGACATGCCGTTGGTCAGTATTATCATTCGCAGCATGAATCGCCCTACATTATCCGATGCACTGGACTCGGTTGCCTTGCAGGTTTATCCGAATATTGAAGTGGTCCTCGTCAACGCCAAAGGTACGGATCATCGAGAAGTAGGCGAATGGTGTGGGCGTTTCCCGCTACGTATTGTTACGAGTGAAGAAGAATTTCCATTGCATCGTTCACGCGCTGGCAATGTTGGTCTACAAGCAGCCAATGGTGAATATCTATTATTTCTTGACGATGATGATTGGCTGGCACCCGATCACATTGCTAAATTGTCTGACGCACTGGCCGCACATCCAATCTGCTCCGCCGCCCATACGGAGATTGCTTGTATGGATAATGAGAAACAACCAACTGGCATGATCTTCAATCACTCATTTAATGCTTCTCTGTTAATGGCCAGCAATTTCATGCCTGTCCATTCTGTGTTGTTTCGCCGCACAATGCTTGAGTATGGCTGCCGTATGGACGAAACACTCGATCTTAATGAAGATTGGGATTTCTGGTTGCAGGTCAGCCTGCGGGGTGATTTTGTATTCATTCCAGAGATCAGTGCTTTTTACCGTATCCATGACAGTTCCGGAGTACATCGGCAAAAGGTTTTTTTCGGGGCGGCCTATGCTCGCATCTATGACAAGTGGCGTACCCTTTGGCCGGCCAAACGTCTGGCCAAGCTTATGGAAGATTTCTGGAATGCCTATGCAGCACAACGGGAGCTGGCTAACACTCAAACACAACTGACCAACACTCTGACAGAATTGGTCAATACACAGACACAACTGGCCAACACTCAATCGCAATTGGTCAATACACAAACACAACTAGCCGATGCTCAGACAAAACTGGCCGCTTGCCAGGTTAAACTGGATATCGTTTGTCATTCCCGCTCATGGCGTATTACCGCACCTTTACGCCAGATCAATCAGATGATAAGAAGCTTTCTGAATCGTCCATGAGTTTCCGTAATTTCGTTACTGAGGATCTGTTTAGAAACCAATGCACCCAGAAACCGCAGGTGATATTTTAGCGGCATTACAATTGAGTACGACGATAATAAACAACCCCATAGCCTACGCGTATAACTGGATAATCTGATCCTTGATTGCTTCCCAAGACCGCGCATGCGCGGTGGCTCTTCCGTTCTCGATTAGCGTTTCACGTAACTTAGAGTTAGATACCAACCGCTCAATGCACTCCTGCGCATGATCTATATCATTTTCTCGATACATTAAGCAATTTTCCTGGTCCCGAAGATACTCTAGATTTCCACCATTAGGTCGAACGACGACTAAACCTCCAGTTGCCATCATTTCTAACGGCGGATAGGAAAAACTCTCCAAGATACTTGTCTTTAGGAGAATGTGGCAATCGCGATAAACATCTGCAACTTTGTCATAGGAGACTTTATGCAAGAATTTCTCGAAGTGGTACCACGACTTTGGCCTACCTTGATAGCTAAGGTACCAGACCTCATACTTGTCACGACTTAAGCGATTAGCGATCCTGAAAGCCTCATCAATATTCTTGTAAGGGCTTTCGGAATCTCCTTCGATAAGTATTCTGATTTTTTCATTCGAGAAATCGCGAGCGCTATATTGGAAAAGCGCTAGATCGATACCGTTGGGAGCGTATCCAGCGTTCTGCTCAAAACGCTCCTTTAGCCACTTCTCACACCATCTGGAAATCGTGATGTACTTAAGTTTCGGAAACCGGCTATAGGTACTGTTCGCAACCAGTCGGAAAAAATCTCCCGGCTCGTAAAAATCGGTCTCGAAGTTCTGAACCAGGTAATAACAAACCTTTGCTCTAGCGTAGGCATTTCCCCATGGGCACGTGGACCAAAGTGTCGTGACGAGCTTATCGAAATATGCATCTACGATCGTACGCCTGGTTGATAGGGCAAAAAATCTCGCGCCAGCAAAATCTACGAATCCGGGCTCTTGGTCCTGCTCAGTCAAAAGCGTCACATCGAAGCCTGTGGAACGAAGCATCTGCGCGTGTTTCAACACTACGTTTACCCCTCCGCTGATATTCGTGGTGGGTAGCAAGAACGCAATGGAGGGCGCGAGCACTGTTCTCAGATAAGCTGCCAACTTATGGCCGGTTACAGCAGTGATATGTGTTTCCAGAGCCTTTCTGTGCGCATTTTCGGCTACGTTCAGAAGGAGTTCCGGGGACGAGACTAACTTGGTGAGCACTGCATACCACTCATCGAGGGTTTCGCACAAAAAACCGGTCTTACCGTCCTCGAGCATCTCTTGAAAGGGACCAAGTTTACTCGCTACGGTTGGCACCTTGACCAAAGCCGCTTCGAGCCATTTATTTTCCGATTTAGCTTCATTAAAAATGGAAGTTTCTAGAGGCACCAGATTCACGTCGGCCTTGGCAATCAATTCAGGAAGATCGGCCCAGTCCTGGAAGGACTGAACAATAATTCGATCACCGAACTCGGCAAATTGAGGTGGAACAGTGAGCACTCCCGCTAAAAGAAGTCGCACCTGGGAGTTTTCCCTAAGTAATCTTTGCAGGACGGGCTCGATCATACGAATGTCGTCGTTATGCGTAATGCTCCCGCTGAAATAACCCAGAACGACACAATCAGGTCTTGGCTTCTTGTTCTTAATGGCAGCAAGTGAAAGAACAAGCATTTTCTCAGAGGCAACATTCCGGTTGATAAATACACGTGGAACATAGTTCAAAAGTTCCGCAGCCAGTCGTGTGGTAGTCGTGATCGCACCATCGCAAAGCCGCAACAACTTTTGCATTCGCTCTACTCCATCGTTATACAGAATCAAGTCATCGCTGCTCAAACTACCAAGATATTTAATCGTCTGGGTATATTTTTGATCGATGACCAAGTCATCGATATCGAACAAAATCTGCTTGTTCAATTGTCTCGCCTCAGACACGAAACTCTCGATTTCCGGTGTGATGGGACAACGAAAAAAAACGAAACAACGATAGCACTGCGCCATCTCAGGTTCGAGAAGCTGATACCAGATCTTGTCGCAAGCCACTCCATTGAAATGTAGTTGCTCCATTTGATGATCGACACGATAGCGAGTGGGATGTGGCAGCGAGCAACCGCTGATAAATAACACGTCTTTAAAAGAAACCTGTTTGCTACGCAAGGAGTCTTTGAATACGAGACTACGGTGACGCAGGTACGCAAGCCCCCTTTCCAAAAAGACCTTCGTACCGCCATTTTTCAGCACGCGACGCGATGCATAATAAATTCTGATTAATTCGCCAAGCATATCCAATAGGGTTATTGTTTAATTGAGCAAAATTCGGTTATAGCGCACTTGCAACCCGAACGTCGTTGATCCACGAGTGACACGAGCTGTCAAAATAGACTTTGTTGAGCGCTTTACTGTCAAGATTAGTGCTGAGGGCATACTAAAATGGGGTTGACGTCAATCACCACCGGCACTCCAGATTCAACAATTGTATGGCCTGGATCATGCGCAGAAGCCCGCCGTGCCGCTTGGTAGAAAAACCATACCAAATGCGCATATAGGGAAAATAAACGCACCAATTGATAGGCACTGAAGTTACTGGAAATCAGAAAGAGTGTCAAACACAAATCCACGGCAGATTAACGCTAGAAGCCTGCCCAGAGATAGCCCAACAGCCAAAATTTTCACTGTCTGTTTGTATGTGGGTGTGATTTATTAGCATTGTTTACATCTTATTAAGATGGTATAAACATGAACATACACAACAAAACACGCTTCACGCAATATTCTATTGCATCCATCGCGACTTCTAAAAATGAAAGAAAATTTCTTTCTAGAAGCCATCTTTCTATGCTACTTTGCCAAGCCTTTTTGTTACTTTCATATTTTCTTATGGTGATTTACGCCCTTGCTGCTGAAATTCTAAATACGAATTGTTTTAATAAATTTGCTCCGCGCGCCCTGCACCTATCCCCGCGGCAAGACCACGGGGAATCGCAAGTTTAACGAAAACAAACGAACAGATATCACAAAAAATTCAGTAAACCTTTGACACAGGAAACACGTCAATCCGAATGAAAAATAGCTCTATAACCCCCCATTCCTCAGTCTGTGCCGTTATCGTCACTTACCATCCCGATCTTGGCGAGCTGGAAAATCTTTTTTCGGCTTTGGCAAAGCAAGTGACCGTAACCGTTATTGTGGATAATGGCTCTTCCAAGGATTGTGTCAGCTGGATTGAAACACATCAACAAGAAAACATTGTCTTCCTACCCCTCTCAGACAATTTTGGCGTAGCCGAGGCGCACAATCATGCAATCCGGTGGGCGCAAAAAAACAACATCACCCATGTAGCGCTTTTCGATCAGGATAGCCTCCCATTTCCCGATATGATCGAACAATTGTTGACCAGCGAGGTAAAATTGTTACAACAGGGTGAACGAGTTGCGGCAGTCGGCCCGCAATACCATGATCCGCGCCACCCAGAGCCAGCACCTTTTTTCCGCTTTGCGGGGTTGAAATCCATCAGAATCAACTGCAAAAAAGGAGAAAATGAACTTCATCAAGTGGATTTTCTGATTACCTCTGGTATGCTGATTCGACTTTCTGCCCTAGATGCTATCGGTATGATGGATGCTTCTCTGTTTATCGACTATGTGGATGTTGAATGGTGTCTGCGAGCCAGGAGCATGGAATATAACTGTTTTGGAGTATGCGCGGCAAGAATGAGCCATGCACTGGGAGATCGCGTGTTTTCGTGGCGAAACGGGAAGCGCATCATTCCAGTGCACAGCCCGTTACGCAACTATTATTTGATCCGGAATGCCCTTTTGCTTTACAAGAGAAATTATATTTCACTGACTTGGACTTTAAGCGATGCCTATCGGCTGGTGTTGAAATATGGACTTTTCTCGCTTCTTATACCACCACGATTCTCAAATTTCCGAATGATGACTCTCGGTCTGTGGCATGGAATACGCGGGATAAGCGGGAAGTTTCCTGGGCGCTGGCAATCACACCGATCAGAACCATAGATCTGAATCCAATTCATCGATCATTATAGGATCTAAGTAAATGCACTCTTCAGAGCATGAGTCCGCATCAGTTGTCGTAGTTAATCATAATGCCGGTTTGCTACTGACAGCTTGCATCCTTGCTGCGTTGGAACAAGCAAAACAAGTTATCGTAGTCGATAATGCTTCGTCAGATTCAAGTCTGGCGAATCTAAACACCAGGGTTCCAGCAGAAGCTCGTTTGCACATCATCCGACTGAGTAAGAATGTGGGGTTCGCTACGGGCTGTAATCTTGGCTATCAAGAAGCAACTTCCCCTTATATACTTTTCCTGAATCCCGACTGTATTTTAAGCACCGGCTCATTACAACGCATGGTTCAGGTATTGGAATCAGACCCTCACATCGGCATGGTCGGCGGTTATCTGATTAACCCGGACGGTTCCGAACAAGGTGGTGGCCGCCGCGCTATCCCTTCACCCTGGCGAGCGTTTGTGCGTGCCTTTGGTTTATATCATCTAGCAAGATACTGGCCACAGTTGTTTTTTGATTTTCATCTGGATAAACAGCCATTGCCACAATCTCCCATTGAAGTCGAAGCCATATCAGGTGCATTGATGCTGGTGCGGCGTGAAGCCATCGATGATGTGGGTTCCTGGGATGAAAATTATTTTTTACATTGTGAAGATCTGGATTGGTGCATGCGATTTAAGCAAAAGAACTGGAAAATTCTTTTTGTACCGAATGCTCTGGTTACCCATTTTCAGGGAACCTGCAGCCGTGCCCGGCCATTTTTTGTCGCATGGCATAAACATAAAGGTATGCTGCGTTTCTACCGGAAATTCTTTCAGGATCGATATCCTCGTGCTCTGATGGCTCTCGTTACGCTCGCCATATGGCTCCGCTTCGGTATCATTGTGCTACGCTATTCGCTACAAAATTGTTATAAGCTGCTGAAATCAAAACATGAGTGAGCGACATGTCGGATTGCTGGGCGCAACTAGCCTGATTGGTGGATGCTTGCTGAAGCAATTGATGCAAAATGATTGGCATGTCACCGCTTTTTCTCGCCGCCCGGTTACACAAAGTCATTCGCAAATTACTTGGCAACAGCTAGACACAACAACTCGATTACGAGTCTGTACAGAAAGAAATAATATCTCTGTTTGGATATGTGCGGCTCCAATTTGGATAATACCTGAGCAATTTGATCTCTTATCCGCCTATGGTGCTCGACGAATTGTTGTATTATCTTCCACCAGCCGTTTCACCAAGAATACGTCACCCGACCCGAGCGAGCAGAGAATTGCGCAGCAATTGATTGAAAGCGAGGAATTTGTGCAAACATGGGCGGCCACGCATGGGGTAGAATGGATTATTTTACGTCCGACACTGATTTATGGACACGGACAGGATAAGAATATCGCTGAAATAGCACGATTTATTCGCCGCTTTGGATTCTTTCCACTACTGGGATCAGCCAAGGGACTACGGCAACCTATTCACGTTGAAGATGTTGCTTCAGCATGTTATGAGGCACTAAACACTTTAAACTTGATCAATCGTTCCTATAATCTAACCGGTGAAGAAACTTTATCTTATCGTGAAATGGTTAAACGCATATTTGAGGCACTGAATCTTCCACCACGCATGTTGACGATACCGCTCTGGTTTTTCCAGATAGCAGCATGGGGACTTAACTATCTACCGCGTTACCGCAACTGGACATTTGCTATGGTGGAAAGAATGAATCAGGATTTAACATTCGACTGCTCAGATGCAAAGCAAGATCTAAATTTTTCCCCTAGATCGTTTAAACTGACGACCGAAGATATACCTGGTTAACAATCCGTTGAGAAACATACTCAAGGCAGCCGATACAAAGCAAAAATAGGCAGCATAAATAATTCAATACATTTCAATATTAAATGACTTACAAATCTTATGGCATTGATAAATGAAATTCAAATTTAAAACGCCTCAGAATGAAGTAGCGCAGGTGTTGACCAGCTTTAAGAAAGCCTTTAGAAACATAGGTGTTTTTAGTGCGGTTATCAATATGCTGATGCTCATGCCAGCCATTTATATGCTGCAGCTCTATGACAGCGTGTTAACCAGCCGCAACGAAATGACTCTGTTAATGCTGACACTAATCATGCTGGGCGCTTATATTTTCATGGGTGCTCTGGAATATGTGCGAAGTTTTGTATTGATTCGCGTTGGTGCTCAGCTTGATATGAAATTGAATAAGCGCGTCTATACTGCCGCCTTTGAGCAATGCTTAAAACAAGGTGAGAGCAATGCTGGTCAGGCGCTAAAAGATCTGACCAATTTGCGACAATTCTTAACTGGCAACGCATTATTCGCCTTTTTTGATGCACCCTGGTTTCCAATTTATTTATTCGTTATATTCATGTTCCATCCTGCTCTAGGTACTTTCGCCTTAGTTGGTACAACCATACTATTCATTTTGGCTTATATTAATGAAAAAATCTCACACAAGCCTTTAGCCGAAGCCAATTCAATGGCAGTCGCTTCGACCAATGTGGCGTCCAATAATTTGCGTAATGCCGAAGTAATTGAAGCCATGGGTATGCTACCCAATATCCAATCCCGTTGGTATAAGTTACACAGCCGCTTCCTTAACTTACAAGCTGAGGCAAGTGAGAAAGCAGGAGTTGTCACTGCACTGTCTAAATCTTTTACTGTGGCACTGCAGTCACTCATGCTGGGATTAGGTGCTTTACTGGTTCTAGATAACAGTATTACCCCCGGAATGATGATCGCTGGCTCAATACTATTAGGTAGGGCCATTGCGCCGGTTCAGCTATTAATCAGTGTGTGGAAGCAAATCGGCAGCACACGAAGTGCTTATGAGCGTTTGACCCAATTGCTCGAGCAAAATCCAGCCCGCGAAGCAGGTATGGCGTTACCTAAACCGAAAGGCGTGATTGCTGTTGAGAATATTACAGCGGCCCCCCCTGGTGGTAAAGTTGCAGTCATCAAGGGATTAACTTTTTCGCTAGCTGCCGGTGAAGTGCTCGGCATTATTGGTCCAAGCGGATCAGGAAAATCCACTTTGGCACGCTTACTAGTTGGTGTATGGCCAGCTGCTGCAGGGAAAGTAAGGTTGGATGGCGCGGATGTTTACCTCTGGAACAAGGATGAACTGGGCCCGCATATCGGTTACTTGCCCCAGGATATTGAATTATTCGCTGGCACTGTTTCTGAGAATATCGCGCGTTTCGGCGAAGTGCATGCGGATAAAGTTATTTTAGCAGCAAAACGAGCGGGTGTTCATGAATTGGTTCTGAATATGCCATCCGGCTACGACACACCGCTGGGCGATGGCGGAGCAGGTCTTTCAGGTGGACAGAAACAACGCCTCGGTTTGGCGCGTGCCATGTATGATGATCCATCATTGATTGTCCTCGATGAACCCAATTCAAACCTCGACGATGTGGGAGAGCAGGCGCTTCTAGCAGCCATCATTGATTTGCGTAAACGTGGAAAAACCATTGTATTGATCACACACCGCACCAGTATCATCAGCGCAACTAACAAGCTGTTATTATTACACGATGGCATAGCAAAAATGTTTGGTCCGACAAATCAAGTCTTAGAAACACTAGCTCAACAGCAGCAGCAGGCTCAGAAAGCACTTCTAGCACAACAAGAAGCCAAAAAACAAGCCGCTCAAAACCAGATGACTGAAACCACCCATGTAACTGACTCCAAAACTGAATAAACTAAGGCACACCCGTTCAATTACAAATTTAGAAAGCATCGATCATTGAGCAAGGATACTAATGAAGCTTGTAGCTGAAGACAATAAGACACCTATCAAGAATGTTCCAGTCGAACTATCTAATCAGGTCGAAACTGATGAAACACCACACACCAAACTTGGCTGGTGGATTGTTCTGGCAGGCTTTGGCGGATTTATTCTGTGGGCATCTTTCGCACCATTGGACAAAGGCGTACCGATCTCAGGCACGGTCACTGTCGCCAGCCACCTCCAGGCGGTACAACACCAAACTGGTGGCACTGTGGACAGCATTCTGGTGAAGGAAGGGGAGCACGTCCAAGTGGGCCAGATCCTGGTACGTATGAATGCCATTCAGATCAAAGCACAAACCGAGATAACCCGCAGCCAGCTTTATACTGCACGTGCAGTAGAATCACGTTTATTGGCAGAGCGTGATGGCAAAAACGAGATTAATTTTCCCTCAGAATTACTATCACTGCAAAATGATCCACGTGTTGCCAATAACATTGTTATACAAAATCAATTATTCACCTCGCGAAGATTGGCCTTGCAACATGAAATAGCTGCCCTTGATGAAGGTATTGCCGGTCTCAAAGTACAGCTGCGCGGACTTGAAGCATCAAAGGTCAGCAAAAACCAGCAATTGAAATTCTTGGAAGAGCAACTTGTGAATCTGCGTGACTTGGCCAAGGATGGTTTTGTACCCCGCAACCGGGTTCTGGAGCTTGAGCGTACCTATTCGCAACTAACAGGAGAAATTTCTTCGGATATCGGCAATATCGGCCGCACACAACGTCAGATAACTGAATTAGAGCAGCGCCGCATTCAACGGCAACAGGAATACCAGAAAGAAGTACGCCAGCAACTATCTGACATACAACGCGAAGCAGATAGCCTAAGCAACCGATTGAGTGGACAAGATTTTGAATTAGCTAACGCAGAGGTTAGAGCACCTGTTGATGGCATCATAGTGGGGATGAATGTATTTACTGAAGGTGGCGTAGTTGGACCAGGATTTAAGTTAATGGATATTGTTCCAAGTGATGATGTCCTGGTTATTACGGGCCAAGTACCCGTCCATTTAATTGACAAAGTCTATGTCGATCTTCAAGTAGATCTAATTTTCTCTGCACTCAATCAAAAGAAAACACCTAATATTCCTGGTACCGTCACTCAAGTATCCGCGGATCGCTTAATGGAGGAGCGAAGCGGCCTTCCCTATTACAATATGAAAGCCAAAGTGACTGCCGAAGGAATCAAACAATTGTCCGATCAACAGATTAGAGCGGGCATGCCTGTAGAGATATTTATTAGAACAGGTGAACGATCATTAATGAGCTACTTATTCAAGCCGATACTTGATCGTGCTCACTCAGCCTTAAGCGAAGAGTAGTCGCAATGATGTCCACACGTAAGAAAGTCTCTGTTTTAGTTTTTAGTATTCTATTTAATCAAGCTTGCCTAGCTCATGCATTCAGCTTATTAGCTGCTTATGAAGCTGCTTTAGAACATGATCCAACTTACCGCTCTGCTTACCATGAAAATGAAGCAGGACAGCAAGCAGAGGCCATTGGTCTTGCAAGTTTATTGCCAAATTTATCGATCACCCATGCACAAAGCAGAAGTACTGGAACACGAGATCCAGACCCGCTTAATCAGGCTCCTGGTGCAGTACCATTCAATTTTAATAGTCAAGTTAGCAGTCTGACACTACGCCAACCTTTGATTAATATGGAAGCTATCGCTGGCTACCGCCAGGGAAAAGCGCAGGCTGACTCCAGTCGCGCAAAATTTACCGGTCGCAGCCAACAGCTTGTAGTCCGGTTGGTAGAAGCTTATGTAAAAACCTTACTTGCACAGGACCACGTGAAGCTTGCTGAAAAACAACGCGATTCACTTGAAGAACTAAAACGCGTTAACGAACGTATGCTTCAGAAAGGCGAAGGAACCACTACCGATGTGCTTGAAACACAATCCAAGTATGCTATAGCACAAGCACGCGTTATCGAAGCGAATGATCAGTTGGAAAGCGCACAGCTCGAGATTGGAGCAATCGTAGGACAAAAAATAACCCATTTGGATCGCTTGTCTGATACATTCAGTGCCCAAGCTATCCAGTTGCAAGACTACGACACCTGGTATGCATTAGCGCTTGAGCGCAACTCTGAGTTAGTGACACAACGTCATACTGTGACGTCTGGCAAGGAAGAAATCAGGAAAAGTCACGCCGGTCACGCTCCTCGCGTTGATCTTGTTGCCAGCTTATCTCGCAACAAATCCGGATCATTTGTTACTGCAGGCCAAGAATTCCAACTGGCTACTGCGGGTATCGAGGTTAATATCCCTTTATACGCGGGAGGCCGCGTGAACGCTATCACTGCTCAGGCAAAGGCTAACCATGCCCGCGCAGAGGCCGACCTCGATGCAATCACTGATAAGGTACTTGTCGAGCTGCGCAAACAATACAATCTTTTGCAAAGTGGTGTCAAAAGAATCGAATCGCTAGAACTCGCTGTCAAATCCGCTGAATTACTTGTTGAAGCTACACAGAAAAGCATTCGGGGTGGGATACGGATTAATCTAAATCTCTTGGATGCTCAACAGCAATTACATACCGCTCGACGTGATCTTGCAGACGCAAGATATAATTATATGCTCGCATACCTTCGTTTACAGTTAGCTGCTGGCACACTCGCACTCGATGATTTAAGAAATATAGCAAGTTATTTTATAACTCAGAACTAATTGTAATCATCCCATGTTGAATAAAGCACTCCGCCACAAGCAAGCGTGGGATATTTTTAGCTGCGCTTCTCAATCTACTGGCTCTCAGCCAGCCTTCGCTATTGCGTTCCAGATAGCGGCGATTATCACGTAACGGTATGGGCGTGGCAAGCGTATATTCCGTCAGCATCGGTTCAATATGATTAATAATCACCGCTCCAATCACAATTCCGGCATCTTTAGCCGGGTGGTCCAGTCTTGAACATAACGCCTTATAGTAACTCTCGGACAACTCATCCCACGGTAGGCAATCTCTCAGTGTCGCTCAGCGAGTATGGGATCAAGAATACGCCTGGTAGCGTATCAAATCCTTCGAACAGTAGTTGCTTTTGGCTGATATAACGAACATAGTGAACGGGTTTTGGTATTAGTTGACATTGTTCTGTGCATTATTTTACAAAAAATACAGTATTATTAAATTTAATCAATTGTCTATACTTTCTTAGCAAGCTCTACATAACCAAACTCATTCTCTTTCCTTTCATTGCCCATCGATCTTTTTTAGATAAAGCGGGACAGTCACAAATGAGTTACTAGTACATGACCAATTGCATCTCTATAAAAAATCAATTGCTGGAATTCACGATAGCTTCTCTATCCCCCTGCCTAGTCATCATGAAAATGTAGCAGCTAATCCCAGCAAAAATAGCTCATAGCCAATTAATGCACTGTACCCAATTAAAACCATATATTTAAGATGCCTCACCCGTATTCCTCCAATCAACTGAACGTTATGGTGAATGACAAGCAATATAAGCGCCATCGATGTAAGTGCCAACTTGAAAGCAACGAATTTCTCCACATTGTCTTCTATAAGAATCGCCATTAACCAATTAAGTTCTTCACCACCATTAGCTAAGATGTTTAAAGTAAAAAAAGCGTCACCAATACTCAAGAATAGAATAGCGATGGTACCCAGCATCAAATGTCCTGCATAATAATCCACATACACTGCCTCACCTCTATTCGTTGTTCTACGTCCACCAACTCTCCGGCCAGTCTTTATTCCCAAATGAAAAGGACAGAAAAAAGGCATACCTTGACGACGATCTTGGCTTCGATTGTTAGAAATATTAGCCATACAACAAACCCCACATACATTATTTAATCATATAATAGAAAAGCTACTTTTCACCCCGAGACAAAATTACTCATCGGATAATAAATAAAGTTACAGGATCTCCCATAACAAATAGCCATTCCCACTCTAAATACCATACAGCCAGGAAAATGTAAAGTCGCTTCCTAAGAACTGCAACCGGGTAAAGAAACCACTTCATTATTTAAATACACAATCATTAACAATAATCAATAAATAATAAATAATAAATAATAAATAATAAATAATTCTTTTTATCAATAGGTTAAAAACAATACTCATACTTATTACAATTCTATCTTATGAGAGGCAGTGGTTGATCCATAAAAAGAATATTGACATTAGACCCCATAACAAGTTGTAATACGCGGTTCCATTGACTAAATAAATTTAGAGAGAAAAATGAAACGTACTTATCAGCCCTCAGTTACAAGAAGAAAGCGTACGCATGGGTTTCTTGTGCGCATGAGAACACGCGGCGGCGCTGCGGTGATTCGCGCTCGTCGCGCAAAAGGTCGCGCTCGATTGAGCGTTTAACTTTATTGGATAAAAATTTTCATTTTTAGATTTGTTGAAATTCATACCCTACCGATAAATTGCAGATTACATAAATCAACAGAATTTACTGCAATAATTAATTTAAAATATCAGGTTAGTGGTGATTTAATCCAGATTTATATGAAACCGAATCGGCTTGGTTATGCGCGGCTTGGATTAATTGTTTCAAAGAAAATTGAACGGCATGCAATTAAGCGCAATCGGATTAAACGTATACTGCGAGAGACATTTCGTAGAAACCGGTTCAATGATGAAACAAATGAAATAGATTGGGTAATACGATTACGACGTTCTGTTGCTAAGAATGAATCGATAAAACTGGCCACTGAAACGCGATTATTAATGCACCAGCTACAGCAATGTCACGGTTAATTATCGCCTTTATAAAATTCTACCAGTACGGTATCAGCCCACTTTCGGCACCTTCATGTCGTTTTAGTCCAACCTGCTCACAATATGCCTGTGAGGCATACGAAAAATATGGGCTATTGCATGGAACACGATTAAGTATCTGGCGCATTCTGCGATGTAACCCTTGGAGTAAAGGTGGTTATGAGCCGGTTCCCTGATCAAGCATTAATTTCCGCGATCGCATATAGAAAATTTACTACTTTATTCCTACAAAATTATCGACAACGTAGCTCTGCCATACAATGAAAATACAGCAAAGAACCCAATTGCACGATCAATTGACCTGCATCGCACACAAACAGCTTTGTCGAAAAAAACCTACCTGATCAGATAAATAATGGAAACAAAAAAACTTGTACTTATTATCATTTTCTCAACCTCATTACTTTTTCTGTGGGACGCGTGGCAAAAAGAACTATATCCGTCCGCTTCACAAGTAATGCCCGGAGCAGTCTCGAATTCATCAAATCAGCGCCATGACCCATTACCAGTGCCAGGCGATGAATTGTCTTCGTCAACCGGGGAACCTGGAATTTCTTCCGGAATAGAAAATGGCAATCCATCCGTAACGCCTAATTTATTCACAATAGGGGAAAAAATTCACATCAAAACGGATATGGTCGTTGCTGAAATTGACACAGCAGGCGGCGATATACGGCAACTTGGTTTAATCCAACACCCATCCAGAGAGGATAAAAATAAACCATACGAACTATTATTGGATAAAACCGCGCGATTTCATGTTGCGCAATCAGGATTGATCGGCGACGGATTACCTAATCACAAAACAAAATATACGATAGATTCGAATAATTATAGCTATGAACTTGAGCCTGGTCAGGACAAGATAGTGATACGTCTTCTGGCCCCTGAAATGGATGGTATACAAGTAGCCAAGATTTATACCTTCCATCGCGGCAGCTATGTGATAGATGTCAATTTTGAGATAGAGAATCATAGTGATACTACAATTATCCCATTCTCATATTTTCAGATGTTCCGGGATGCAAACGACCCTACAGATGCCAGCACAATGGTTCACTCCTATACAGGAGCTGCAATGTATACGGAGGCGGATAAATTTCTAAAAATTAAATTTTCTGACCTGGATAAAAATAAAGCAGAATACCCAACCAATGCAGATAATGGCTGGATAGCTATGCTTGAGCACTATTTCTTGACTGCCTGGCTACCTGCACAGAATACGCCCCGTGAGTATTACGCAAAACAACTGGCGCCTAACCAATATACAGCCGGTGTTATTGCACCACTTGGTACGATTGAACCAGGGCAAACTAAAAACATAACAATGCCTTTCTACGCAGGCCCTCAGGAGCAAAATAAACTTGCTGAGCTGGCACCGGGACTTGAACTTACAGTTGACTATGGCTGGTTGACAGTACTTGCTGTGCCATTATTTTGGTTGCTTTCTTTTTATCATTCGTGGACAGACAACTGGGGCGCAGCAATTATTCTCCTGACATTGACTGTCAAATTGATATTTTTCCCATTATCTGCAGCTGGCTATCGCTCCATGGCTAAACTGCGGGTAGTCACTCCTAAATTGCAGCGAATACGTGAACAATACGCCAGTGATCGTCAGCGTATGCATCAAGCGATGATGGAGTTTTACAAAGAAGAAAAAATTAACCCGATGGGCGGCTGTTTGCCAATTTTAGTCCAGATTCCCGTATTTATTGCTTTGTTTTGGACATTAATGGCTGCTGTTGAATTGCGCTATGCGCCGTTTGCATTATGGATCACTGATATGTCTGTACCTGATCCGTATTACGTACTCCCGGTAATTATGGGCGTATCAATGTGGATTCAGTCTAAACTCAGCCCAACGCCTGCAGATCCAATGCAGGCAAAAGTAATGCAGATTATGCCGATTGCATTTAGCATTTTCTTTTTCTTTTTCCCGTCTGGACTTGTACTTTATTCACTCTGTAACAACATCCTTTCAATTACCCAGCAATGGCAAATAACGCGGATGTACGAAAACAAAGCTGAAGAAGAAGCTAATAAAGACAAAAATAAGAAAAAAAGAAAAGATAAACCAGAACCGCCTAAAGAAGAACTTCAGCTGCCTGCACCCTCTGCTGTGGGAGATAAAAACACTGTCAAGGAAGAAGTAATATCTACTGAGGATACTGAGCAGAACGATACACTGCAATCACCTGCCACAGTGCCCACTAAAAATAAAGTGCCAGCAAAAACAAAAAACACACCTGTTGGCAAGAAAACAAAGAAAAAATAGCGCATCAATTACCGGTTATTTAGCATCATGAATAACCGGTAATTTAAAGTAGTATCCATGGAGACTATTCATAGTAAGCCCCGATATCATTGCAGCAATCGCAACACCTCCTGGCAAAGGCGGAATTGGCATAATACGTATTTCCGGCAGCAATCTGCAACACTTGGCTGAGACGATACTGGGGAAAATCCCAGAACCGCGCTACGCCTGCTTCGGCAAATTTCTGGATGCTAATAGTCAGATCATTG
>NZ_JAIEME010000059.1 GCF_019752415.1 Nitrosomonas sp. | reverse complement strand
TCACTGACGCTCAGACTGGTTAGTTCTACACGAATGGGAAAGCGCCCCTGCAGCTCCGGAATGAGGTCAGATGGTTTGGACATATGAAATGCGCCACTGGCTACAAATAGGATATGATCGGTTTTGATCATGCCGTATTTTGTTGATACGGTTGTACCTTCAACCAGAGGGAGCAAATCCCGTTGCACGCCCTGGCGTGAAACATCCGCACCTGCACCGCCTCCTGCGCGACTGGTGATTTTATCTATCTCGTCCAGAAATACGATACCGTTCTGCTCCACATTCTGTAGTGTTGTCAGCTTCAATTCTTCATCATTAATCATTTTCGCGGCTTCTTCTTCCAGGAGCATTTTTCTGGCTTCGCGAATCGTTAGCTTGCGGGTTTTCTTTTTATCCCCCGTCATATTCTGAAACATCCCTTGAATTTGCGATGTCAGGTCTTCCATTCCAGGCGGAGCAAAGATTTCCATATTGGCACGCGGCGCGGCCACCTCGATTTCAATCTCCTTGTCATCAATCTCACCTTCGCGCAATTTCTTGCGAAACTTCTGCCGGGTTGTATTATTCTGATCCTCAGCTGTTGAATTCAAATCAAAATCTCTGGCCGCCGGTAGCAAAGCATCGAGGATTCGCTCTTCAGCACGGTCTTCCGCAAGCGGTTGTTTCTTTCTGGTTTCTCTCTCGCGCGATTCTTTAACCGCGGTTTCGGCCAGATCGCGAATAATCGAGTCGACATCGCGCCCCACATAGCCAACTTCGGTAAACTTAGTGGCTTCAATCTTGATGAAGGGAGCATTGGCCAATTTTGCCAGACGACGCGCAATTTCTGTTTTCCCCACACCTGTCGGCCCGATCATCAGAATGTTCTTGGGCGTAATTTCTTGACGTAGCGGATCGGCAATTTGCTGTCTGCGCCAACGATTTCTCAGTGCGATAGCTACAGCACGCTTGGCCGAATCCTGGCCGATAATATGTTTGTCCAGCTCATGGACAATTTCTTGCGGGGTCATATGAGACATAAAGTTAATTCTGTAATAGATAAAATATGAACAGGGTTTCCGAATTACAGATCAAACAATTCGTTGCTCGATCCTTATAGTGATTAGTAATACAAATGTGCGCTTGATAAGTAGACAAAAATAACTCAATCGATCGTTTCGATGACATGATCCTGGTTTGTATAAATACAGATATCCCCTGCGATTGTAAGTGCTTTTTTCACAATCTCTTTGGGCGGCAAATCGGTATTTTCCAATAGTGCACGGGCGGCAGCCAATGCAAAAGAACCGCCACTGCCAATGGCAGCGAGACCTAATTCCGGTTCGATCACATCGCCAGCGCCGGTAATAATCAACGTTGCATCCTCGTTGGCGACAACCAACATGGCTTCCAATCTACGCAAAATCCGGTCTGTGCGCCAGTCTTTGGCTAACTCTACAGCCGCGCGCATAATATGACCATGATGCGCTTCCAGTTTGCCTTCAAATCGTTCGAACAGGGTAAAAGCATCGGCTGTACCACCGGCAAATCCGGCAAGGATTTTATCATGATAGAGTCTGCGAACTTTGCGGGCACTGGATTTGGCCACAACAGCACCGAGTGTTACCTGACCATCACCACCCAATGCAACCTTACGACCACGCCTTACTGAAACAATTGTTGTCATGAAATTTACTGAACGTATTACAAAAGAGCATTATAGCGTATAAAACATAGTCGATTCCGATTGAAAACTCTTTGCGCGCTCAATCTCTTTTTTTTGCCCGTGGATGCGTAGTATCGTAAATTTTTGTCAGATGCTGGAAATCAAGATGAGTATAGATTTGCGTGGAAGTGATATGCGCATGCCCCAGCATTTCCTGAACGGCACGCAAATCACCGCTGGATTGCAGTAGATGGGAAGCGAAAGAATGTCGCAAAATATGCGGATGTACATTTTGATGAATACCCTGCTGCCTGGCTCTGTTTTTCAGGCGGTAGCTGATGGTGCGAGCACTAATCGCGTCGCCGCGCTGCGATAAAAAAAGCGCGGTTACCCCGGGTTTAATTATCAATACGCGTTGTTCAAGCCAGACTTTTAATGCTTGAATCGCGAAAACACCGACCGGGACAATACGTTCCTTCCCGCCCTTTCCAAGAACTCTTACCGTTCCCTCTGCAAAATGGATATCCGCAGGCTTCAATTGCGTCAATTCTGCTAACCTTAAACCGGAAGAATAGAATAATTCGAACATGGCGCTATCGCGTGCCATCAAAATGTCATCTGGCAAGAAAGTCAGTAGCTGCACAGCTTCATCAGGAGAAAGTGCATTGGGCAGTTTTTGTGGTGACTTGGGAACTCGCATTCCATTACAGGGATTTTGCTGATAATGGTGTTTGCGGATCAAGTAATTGTAAAAGCTGCGCCATGCCGATAACATTCTAGTCAAACTTCTACCAGACAATCCTTTGCTATGGAGTTGCGCAATCACATGACGGATATTCAGAAATTGAACCTGCTCCAAATCGTCTTGATTTAAAAGTTTCAGTAGAACGCGAATGTCGCGCGCGTAGTTTTCACTGGTGAGCGGTGACAAACGCCGTTCATAAGTCAGATGATGGATAAATGCTGCGGCAAGTACTTCAGGTCTACTGCTCATTGGTTATGTGATCTTGCATTGCTTCACGGCTTACAGTTTCCACTTGATCATAGCGAGTAATGCTGGTGCACACCAGATCCCCTAACCGTTTTAAATGCAGCGTCCCCATTTCGGGATAAAATCTTTCAGCGTCCGGACTGCCCAAAACAAGCAAACCAATGGTTTTTGCTGTATTCAATGGAATCATGGCGAATGAATTGAGGTGTTCAGCGCCTTCACCAAACCATTGCTTGATCTCTTCCGCGATATGATTGCCGCAATAAGGCTGTGACAAACTTGCAGCAATGACATGAATATCTTCACTGATGGGCGTAAATTCGGTATAGGAATTCTCGCTGCAAGAGATATTCCAGACACGCATTGCCACAAGCGGAACTGCAAAATCTTCTTTCAGGCTGAAATACAACACACTAAAAAACTCGTCCAAACTGGAAGCGGAAAGCAATGCAATAGCCAACCGGTGCATTTTTTCACCAATGGCGTCATTTTCTTCACCAAAACTGATCAGTTCAAGTAATTTATCCTGTAATACGCGATTCCTTTCCCTTAATGAAATCACTTGGCGCTCATTCAGTGAAATCACTTTATCATCCTGGGGATGAGAAATTTGAATATCTGCTAGTAAGTCAGTATATTCATTGAAGAATTGCGGGTGCTCCTGCAGATAGTGCGCGACATCTTCCGGTTTCATCATTCTTCCTTAGTTGGTTACAAATTTATTTCACCTTCAAACACTGTAACTGCCGGACCTGTCATCCATACGGGGGCATCCGCCCCCTGCCAGCTAATTGTCAACTCACCGCCACGTGTGCTGACAGTGACCTGATTGTCCAGCAACCCCAGATTAATGCCCGTAACGACAGCTGCGCAGGCACCTGTGCCGCACGCCAGTGTTTCACCAGCGCCACGCTCAAACACCCGCAATTTGATATGGTTACGATCAATTACCTGCATATAGCCAACATTTACTCTTTTGGGAAAACGCGGGTGTGTCTCAATAAAGGCACCTTCCGTCTCTACCGGCGCAGTTTCAATTTCCTGAACCACCCGTACAGCATGCGGATTACCCATCGACAAAGTGCTTATTGTAACTGGCTTATCCGGCATTTCAAGCGGATAAGTCAAAGCAATTTTCTCAGCGACAAAAGGAATTGCTTCCGGCTCGAATAGGGGTTTTCCCATATTAACCGTGACATTTCCATTGATTTCCAGTTTTGGAGATATTACGCCGCTCAGTGTTTCGATGCGAATTTCATTTTTTTGTGTCAAGCCATGGTCGTGAACATAGCGGACGAAACAGCGTGCACCGTTGCCGCATTGTTCAACTTCACTACCATCGGTATTGAAGATACGATAACGGAAATCAGCCTGACCGGCAGCTTTCTCAACCAGCAATAATTGATCGCAGCCGATGCCGAAATGTCGATCGGCGAGCAAGCGAATCTGTTGCTGATCAAGATTTATCGATTGGTTAATGCCATCCAAGACGACAAAATCATTACCCAAGCCCTGCATTTTGGTAAATTTCAGCTTCATGGATTAAATATCCCAGCGATTCAGTTTTGTTAAGTTCGTTAAGGAAGCTCTGAATAACTGTCATTTCGAGCGTAGCGGAAAATCTATTACGCTGATTCACAAAGATTCCTCACTTTGTTCGGAATGACAAACATGAGTTATTCAGAGTCTTCTTAAATAATCATTCATGATGAAGTCACTATCGATATCCTTAACATATTATCTATAATTTCAAGTCCATGATGCTGATTGGCTGAAACTGCCGTTTGAAATTACGTTTATTGACCGCCAGGATCAGTGAATGGAAGTTATTTCCCCGCATTATATCGATTGCCTCAGTCACCAACAATGCGCCATAAACTTTGCAATGACGAGCACGCTTATAAATTTCTTCTAATCCATTAAGGAAGCACTGAATAATTCACCGCTTAGCAGCGTATCGAGCACGGTTCTTAGATATCTGCGGATCATTTATTTTTTTCCAGTTACCGGCACTTGTCTATTGCGAGCATCACCATAAACAATCGGTCTCTTCCTTGCTAATCTCATTTTTCTAGAAACCTCAGCTTCAGTTTGGTATTTTTTTGCAATCATCGCAAGTGCATTGATCTTTTTCTTTGTGCATCGAATTAAAGAACCTTTAACTTCAATACGGTAGCATCTCTTAGATACAAAACTGAAACTTATCAATAATAAAACAATTGCTTTACTATGATTTCTATCAATACAATCCATTTAATTCCTAATACACGCTCAATCCCCATGTGCCCTTTTCAGACATCTTTATCCGCATATTATTACCCAGAGTTGTATGGATGCGGTTAGACATTTAACTGAGTCACTTGTTAAGAAAGCCATCATCGGTTATGTTTACGGCACTTTGGTGATCTCTAACTAATCCGGTACACCAAAAAAAAGGCGAATCCGAATTGCTGATAGCTAAGCTTCTGTATTAAATTGAATAAGGATAGTTATGCTTTCCAGGACAAAATTGCCAGCACATAAATTCCTTATTGCGATGTGGGTCGGTGTCATCTCTGTTTTCATAGCATTCGGAATGCTGTATCACACAAGCTCGCAAGGTGACTTATCCGAAACCTATCCGAAGGGTTTTCGCGGCGGCGCTTGCACCATAGAAACAGATGCGCTGACTATCGGTTATTCGGGTTATTATCTCCCCAAAGACTATGAATCATCTATCGATACAATCCGATCTCCGTATGTACCCGTCCAATGCGGCAAAGTACCTGAGCCGGCCACACTGAATATTTCGATCGACCTGCTGTACCCGGATTCGGCCCGTGATTTTATGCTGGGGTTGCGTCTAGTACAAGTAGAAATAGATGAGAAAGAGAATCAGAAAGAACACGAGATACTATCTACTCCCACACAGCAACATCGATCAGGAGTGATCACACTGGCATTTAAGTTGCGTGAACCAGGTCAATACATTCTGTATTTAGACGGCAAGAATACCGAAGGCACAGAGCTTCAAGTAAAAATCCCACTGCAAGTTGGCTTAAATTGGATGGATCATCTCAGAAAGAATTTCTCAACCTTCTTAAAAAACTACTAACAATATCACACATTACTTAATATAAATCAACCAGATAAAACCAATAAGTGGTTAATAAATTAACCAGACGCGGAAATCACGAAATTCTAATGATTCGAAAACAAAAAGACCACCGCTCTGGGTGGTCTTTTTTTCTCATATTTTTGAGTGCTTATATTACTTAACTGATATTAATGCCCTGGTTTGCTGGTACCGCCAAAAGGACGTGGATCTTGTCCTTCTTTGAGACATTCGCCATTACCACCAACTCCAAATTCACATTCACCGTTGAAATTTGGATCACCCATATCGGCGTTTGAACAAGCTGCTAAAAATATTACTAAAGTTGCAGCAAAAATTGATAATTTCATCACTTAAAATTCCTTTTTTTAAATTGATCATCATTTCTTCATGAAGTTTGAGTATATAACGGAACTGATCAAATACTCAAGCGCATAGCCTATCCGTATTATTACAATCTATGCTCACAATTGCTAACAACCGCGAAGAATCTCAATCAGATGGTTGCCATACTTATCAAGTTTGCGTGCGCCGATGCCAGTCACCAGGCGCAATTCATCTTCCGTTTTCGGGCATAAACGTACTAGCTCATGTAAGGTAGCATCATGAAAAATCACATAGGCCGGTACGCCATGTTCCTTGGCTGTTTTTGCACGCCATGAGCGTAGCTGCTCCCATAAGTAGCGCTCGGTGGAATCCAGTGGCACCAAGTCATCGGTCTGCCGCTTCCCAGGCGATCGTTCAGGCTTTGCTTGCAGCCGCAAATAAACGCTTTCCTGTCCCTTCAGTACCGCGCGGCTTGCTTCGACCAGCTGCAAGGCGCCGTGACCTTCACTATCTGTCGTCAATAAGCCAAGCGCCACAATCTGTCGAAATACCGCGCGCCAGGTTCGTTCAGGCAGATCTTTACCGATACCAAACGTACTGATTCTATCGTGATGCCATTGTTTCACCCGTTCAGTCAGATTACCCCGCAACACATCAATCAAGTGCCCCGCGCCAAAATTTTGCCCGGTCCGGTAAACACAGGACAACGCTTTCTGCACTTCAACCGTGGCATCCCAGACCTGCGGGGGATTTAAGCAGACATCACAGTTTCTACAGGATACTGTATCGGTCGTTTCACCAAAATAACTTAACAGACGTATTCGGCGGCATGTAGTTGTTTCGCACAGCGACAGCATGGCTTCCAGCTTCTGGGTAGCCACTTGCTTAAATTTTAATTGTGCCTGAGATTCCTCAATCATTCGCCTTTGCTGAATGACATCACCGAGACCGTACACCATCCAGGCATTGGCCGCCTGTCCGTCACGGCCGGCACGACCGGTTTCCTGGTAGTAACCTTCAATACTCTTAGGTAAATCCAGATGCGCAACAAAACGCACATCTGGCTTATCGATCCCCATACCGAACGCAATCGTGGCGACCATGATAATGCCCTCTTCGCGCAGAAATTTTTCCTGATTCTGGCTACGTTCCTGCATGCTCATACCGGCGTGATAAGCCACTGCGCGCATGCCATGATCGACTAGCCATGCCGCCGTCTCCTCCACTTTCTTACGAGACAGACAATAAACAATACCCGCGTCGCCTGGATGTTCTGCTTGTATAAACACCAATAACTGTGACCGGCTGTTGGTTTTATCGATAATTTGATAGCGGATATTCGGACGATCAAAGCTAGAAACAAATACTTTGGCCACATCCAACCCCAATCGCTCAACAATCTCTTTCCGGGTAACCATGTCAGCCGTAGCTGTTAAAGCAATACGAGGCACTTTGGGAAAGCGCTCATGCAATACTGACAATTGACTGTATTCTGGACGAAAATCATGTCCCCACTGCGATACGCAATGTGCTTCATCAATTGCGAATAGTGCAACCGGAATGCGTGTAACCAGGTTCAAGAATCGCGCAGTTAGGAGGCGTTCGGGCGCAACGTACAACAGATCATACTCACCTGCCAGCAGCTTCTGCTCGACTTGCGCGGCATCCTGCTGTGACAATGAAGAATTCAAAACTGCTGCGCGCACCCCGATTTCATTCAGCGCAGCCACCTGATTTTGCATTAATGCAATCAACGGAGAAACAACGATCGCGACTCCGTCGCGCAACAAAGCGGGAATCTGATAGCACAGCGATTTGCCCCCACCCGTCGGCATGAGCACAAGACAATCGCCACCATCACCGAGATGTGCAATGACTTCAGCTTGTTGCCCGCGAAAAGCAGGGTAACCAAAAACTTCTTTGAGTATGTTAAGGGCTTTGGACATTCAAGTTACAACTACTGCAGATTCTCAACTTTCTTCAAGCTCAAGAACCATTTTCCTGATTTTAGATAAAAACAAAACTACGCCCCCGGTCATTACTGTGTGCCACTGACAATTGAACTTCCCATATCGTAATTTTACGAATCATAAAGACTTACATCATGATAATACAGTAGAATACATACACTGGCACCTGCAAGTTTATATTCAATAGGCTTGTTTGATAGTAATCGTTCGTATCGTTTCAAATCATTCATTGTGTTGTGCTGGTATAATTCTATCTAAATGTATTTTTATTTATAAAATTTGTGACGCTAGTCTGGAGAGAGAAAAATGGTCGTAGCTGATGTTTTGAAATTGATTCAAGACAATGAAGTCAAATTTGTTGATTTACGTTTTACAGATACGAATGGTAAAGAACACCATGTTACCGTACCTGCACATACCTTTGATGCAGACAAATTTGAAGATGGCCATCCCTTTGACGGTTCGTCGATAGACGGCTGGAAAAGCATTCAAGCATCCGATATGTTATTGATACCCGATCCTGATACCGCTAATATGGATCCATTCATGGATGAGCCGACACTCTTGATCACCTGCGATGTGGTTGAACCGGCCGACGGAAAAGGATATATCCGGGATCCGCGTTCATTAGCCAAACGTGCGGAAATTTACTTAAAATCAACAGGGATCGGTGATGTCGCTTATTTCGGTCCTGAACCTGAATTTTTCATTTTCGACTCCGTTCGTTGGCATACCGATATGTCAGGCTGTTCGGTTAAAATTGCATCTGAGGAAGCAGCTTGGAGCTCGGCCATTAAATACGAAAGCGGCAATATTGGCCATCGCCCAGCCGTAAAGGGCGGTTACTTTCCCGTACCTCCCGTCGATTCCCTGCAAGATATTCGCTCCGCCATGTGCCTTACCTTGGAAGAAATGGGTATCGGTGTAGAAGTTCATCACCATGAAGTGGCTACAGCGGGCCAGTGTGAAATTGGCACACGCTTTAATAGTCTGGTTAAGCGCGCGGATTGGAACCAGATACTTAAATATGTCGTACACAATGTCGCACACTCGTATGGCAAAACGGCAACTTTCATGCCTAAACCCATCGTCGGCGATAACGGTTCAGGTATGCATGTACATCAATCCATCTGGAAAGATGGCAAGAATCTGTTTTCTGGCAATGGTTACGCCGGTTTATCTGAAATAGCGCTATTCTATATTGGCGGTATCCTGAAACATGCCAAAGCGCTCAATGCGATCACCAATCCCAGCACTAACTCCTATAAACGGTTGGTTGCTGGATTTGAGGCACCGGTCAATCTTGCTTATTCTGCCAGTAACCGCTCGGCTGCAATCCGCATTCCGCACACCAGCAGCCCCAAAGGACGCCGTATCGAAGTGCGTTTTCCTGATCCAACAGCGAATCCATACTTGGCATTTACCGCACTGATGATGGCGGGTCTGGATGGTATCCAGAATAAAATACACCCCGGCGACCCAATGGATAAGAATCTTTATGATTTACCGCCGGAAGAAGCTGCTAAAGTACCCAATTCTTGCGCTTCATTAGATGAAGCTTTGGAATGTTTGGATAAAGACCGTGATTTTCTAATCCGCGGTGGTGTATTTTCTAATGATATGATAGACGCGTTTATTCATCTTAAGATGAATGAAGTGACATTACTTCGTATGACGACACATCCGATTGAATTCGATCTGTATTATAGCCTATAGTCTGGAATAAACCCGGCATCTGGAAAATACTGAGTGGGCAATACAATCAGTACCGAAATATTTACGTACTTAAATCAACAAAATAAGTTAATTTTTCAATTAAGAATAAGTCAATTGCTGTAATAAGTAGGATTTTTGGCTCTTTTTTTTGCCTTGCATTAGAGAAATCATTGATAGACTGATCAAATAGTTGCACTTTTATCGAAATTCTTCTAGCAAAATATGAAAACCAGAACATTGCTTATTCTGTTAGCTTTAATCTTGTTGGGTTATTTACCCAAGGCTATTGCTGGAACAGACATCTACAAACATGTGGATAAAGACGGCAACATTACCTTTACCAATCGTCCAATCAATAATGCGCAGAAATTCTCTGTTGCCTCTTTTTCCCGGAATACTGAGGGATTACAACCAAACTCTCCCCGGGTAAAAGATCCGATACAGAAAGAACGCGATGCCATGCGTCGCCAGATCCTGAAAAAAGAGCTGGTAGCGGAAGAAAAGCTTTTTACCGATACACAAAATTTCCTGGAACAGATCAGTAATCCGCACGAATCAAACACGCATCAGGAAAAGACCGTACAGCTCAGAAACAAATTATTCTTACATCAAAGAAATATATACGCATTAAGAAAAGAGCTCGCTCGATAGATAAGCTGAGAATCACAAACGATTAGAACGGTGAATCATGAAAAGAAATAATTTTTTATTCATTGCCTTAGTTCTTTTCTCCTGCCTGACTCAAGCCGGCGTATATAAACATATCGATGAACGCGGCAACGTAACGTATTCGAATATCCCTTCCAGTAATTCAAAAAAAATTGATCTGCCCCCGATTGTTGTCGTGCCCTCTACCGTCTCAGGAGATATTGACGATAGAATCATGAAAAGAAGGGAAAATGCCAGAATTGAAGAACAGCGTGAGCAGATACAAAGTAAAATTTCTGAAGAAGAAAATCGGCTTAATGAAGTAAAAAACGAATACAAAGACGGCATTCCCGATCGTTTAGGCAGCGAGCGAAACTATCAGAGATACCTTAATCGCGTGGAGCGGTTACGGGAAGAAATCAATGTGCGTGAAAAAAATCTGAATATGCTGAGAAACGAATTCGAGAAATTACCGGGTAAAAGCAATTAACCCGGAAAAGATCATCTCCCGTATTCACACGGTAAGCTCCACGATGACAGGTGCATGATCTGAGGGGCGCTCCTGTTTACGCATCGTTTTATCAATCGCGCAGGTTACACAGCTGCGCGCAAGCTCATTACTGAGCAAAATATGATCAATACGCAATCCGCGATTCAAACGAAAAGCCATCATGCGATAATCCCACCATGTATACGATTTCTCGGACTGTTCAAATAAGCGAAAACTGTCAGTAAACCCTAAATCAAGTAGATTACTGAATGCAGCGCGTTCAGGCTGGCTGCACAATACTTTTCCTTCCCATATTTTAGGATCATAAACATCGCGATCCTCCGGTGCGATATTAAAATCACCCAGTACTGCCAATTTTGAATAATCTTTCAATTCCTGCTTCAGCCATTCGTTCAAAGCAGGTAGCCACCTCAATTTGTACCCATATTTCTCCGACTCAACAGTATCGCCATTCGGAACATACACAGAAATAACGCGCAAATCTCCATAGGTTGCCGCGATAACCCTCTTTTGCTCATCCACAAAACCCGGTATGGCGGTTATTATTCCGCTTCCTTCCTGTTTACTAAGTATCGCAACACCGTTGTAGGTCTTCTGTCCAATAAAAGCCGATTGGTAGCCAATCGCTGCAATTTCACTGATTGGAAAATTATCGTCGGTTAGTTTCGTTTCTTGCAAACATAACATGTCCGGCTGATTCACTCCCAACCAATCAATCACTTGCGGCAATCGCACTTTGAGTGAATTCACGTTCCAGGTTGCTAATTTCATAAGCATTTAGTTACTTATAGTTATTTTATAAAGCCTTCAAAGGCTGTCCACGCCGAATTAATTCATCGCATTATGAATCACTAACAGCAATCTACTTATGCAAGCCATTCAGTTTACGTTTGTTCTCTATTAGCTGGCGCAGCTCACTGATGATCGGTTGCACAATTCCCAGCAAATCCTTCTGCCAGTCAAACTCCAGCTTTTCCGCTGTCTCGGCTTTGTTTAATTCCAGACCAGCAATCAGTATCATTTCAAATGAAGATTCTTGTTCAAGTATCGCATTACCCATTTCATTTATTTCCGCCTGAATCCTGGTTTTTTCCTGCTCTCTTTGTAATAACGGAAAGTCACCCCTATTGGCATTCTTGCTGGTTATAGGAATCATTATTCCGCACAAAAGAAGGCTCGTATACTGATCGCAAATTTTTTACTCATAGTGACCTGAATCAATTACCTAATAATAAGCATCACGCAATCGTTTTAAATTACGACTGTTAACCAGCATTAAAAAAATTCTCAACTTCAGCTAAGTCCCTGGAGCGTTTCATCGGCGGCAGACTTTGCCATATTTGTTTCCCGTAAGCTTTGGTAGTCAGGCGTGGATCGCAAATCATCAGCACTCCCCGATCCGTTTCATCCCGAATCAAGCGCCCCGCACCTTGCTTCAGATTAATGACAGCGCGCGGCAATTGGTACTCCATGAAAGCGTTACGGCCTTCGCTGTTGATTTTCTCAATCCGCGCTGCAAGCACTGGATCATCGGGTGGTGCAAACGGCAACTTATCAATGATGACCAGCGACAACGCTTCCCCGCGCACATCGACTCCCTCCCAGAAAGATTGGCTGCCGATGAGAATGGCATTATTCAATTCACGGAAACGCTCCAGCATGTAAGATCGCGAACCTTGGCCCTGGAGCAATAACGGAAAATCAAATTCATCAGCGGCTTGCAACAATTCGTAGACACGCTGCATCGCACGCAAACTGGTACACAAGAAAAAAGCACGTCCCCGGCTCGCGCGTAATACCGGCAGCGCCGCCTGCACTACCTGATCGGTATAGGTTCTATGCTGCGGTTCTGGCAAGCCAACCGGCACATAAAGCAAGGCTTGTTCAGCAAAATTGAATGGGCTTTCCCAATAAGCTGTTTGTGCAGTAACCAGACCCATTTCTTCATTGTAATGGGTAAAATCCTTTTTAACCGACAACGTCGCCGAAGTAAAGATCCAAGCACGCGGCGATGTGATCATTTGTTTTTGGAAAATCTCCGCAATTGATAAGGGTGTTGCATTCAATTGCAATGCCTGGTTATAAATCTCGATCCAGCGCACATGGCCTTGCATTTCTGTTTCATCCCGCCAGCGTTGTATCAAATACAAATGGTTGGTTGTACGCTGCCAGCAATTTTCCAACCCTTCAGATCGTTCAGCCTGGCTCTCCAATTGTTTGACCAATATTTTCAGCTTTTCCAGCAAGTTATCTAGCGCAGTACTAAAATCCGCATTTTGTTTTATCGCTGCCAAAGATAACCGCGTATTATCTTCCACGACAGTTAAACGTAAATCACGCGCCGCTTTTTCCATCACAGCAATAGCATTTGGCAGTTCAGCAAAATCACCGGCAGCACGTATTGCTTCTACTTTGGCGTCGCGTGCAAGATCCAATAACTGGCCGGTACTAATAGATTCACCAAAAAACAAACTGGCAGTTTCCGGCAATTGATGGGCCTCATCAAAAATGACAGTATTACAGGCAGGCAATAATTCGGACAATCCTTCATCACGTAGCATGACATCCGCAAAAAATAAATGATGATTCACTACGACGACATCGGCCGCCAAAGCTTGTTTGCGCGCTTCCATCACAAAACATTTTTTGTAGCTGGGACACTCGGAACCCAGACAACTGTCACGGGTTGAAGTGACTTGCTGCCAGATGCCCGCATTCTCAGGAACTTCACTGAGTCCGCTTTTGTCACCATTTTTGCTGCTGTTTGCATACCGTTCTATTTGTTGCAAATACTGGATTTCGTCACGAGTAATAAAACTGAGATGCGTATCCTGTAAGGTTCTTTCCAGGTAATAGTGACAGATATAATTGGCGCGTCCTTTTAACAACGCAATTGTGACAGGTATTTTAAGCGCTGCCCGCACAGTCGGAATATCACGCTTAAACAACTGATCTTGTAGTGTTTTTGTTCCTGTAGAAATAATAACTTTACCGCCCGCCAACAAAGCAGGCACCAAATAAGCCAGCGTCTTGCCCGTTCCGGTACCAGCTTCGGCGACCAGAATCCGATGCTTGGCAATCGTATCAGCAATAGCTTGCGCCATCTCCAGTTGCTGAGATCGCGTACGGAATCCGGTAATATGGCGAGAAAGCGTGCCATCAGACGAAAAAATTGAATCAATATCAAACATAAAATAGGGATACCTACAATTCCAAACCAGCAATCCTTGCTTTTTCTGGAACTGCTATCCTTTTTGGAATGAGTCAGGACAGAATACTCGTCATTATACTGTTGCCCATGAATATGGTGCGATCATAAGAGCAAAGAAATAATTTATTGCGAACTGAAAAGAAAATAACTGATCAACGCCGATTTTCTGTGCGCAATGATTTTTTGGCACGTAGTCTTCTGGCTTCCTTTGGGTCGATGATGAGCGGTCGATAAATTTCGACTCTGTCACAAGGTGATAGCCGTGTTTCTGGCTGTGCAAATTTGCCAAAAATACCCAATTTGTTTTTTGTCAGGTCGATTTCAGGAAATCGATCCAAAATTCCAGAATAATTTATCGCTTGTTCAACCGTGCAACCCGCTGATACTTCAAGTTTCTCCAAGATTTGAATGTGCGGCAATGCATAGACGACTTCGACTTGGAAGAACGCTGTCATGGTTTGCCATAGATCACTTCCGCCCGTTCAATAAAATGCTCCACAAAACTATTCGCAATCATATGAAATACGGGCCCAACCAATTTTTCAAGAATTCTGTGTGAGAACGTGTAATGCAGCCGGAATTTTATCTTGCATGCCGTATCGGATAATGGAATAAACTGCCAATAACCATCCAGGTGTTCAAATGGACCATTTAGCAGGCTCATTTCAATCAAATCAGGCGGAAAACGTTTATTTATAGTGGTAAAGCTGTGCTGAATATGATGGTAATCGATCCGAACCGTTGCATGCGTTGTTACTTCATCTTGAGGATCTACAGTAGTACCGCTGCACCACGGAAGAAACTTAGGATACTCCTCAACGTTATCAACCAGCGCAAACATTTGGCTTGCTGAGTATTCGACCAAAACTGATTTTTCTATTTCTGCCATAAAAGTAAATCACCCCGTATCAATGAGGTAATACCGAAAAACTGATAAAATACACGAAATTTTAGTAATTTCCACCCATTTCAATCCTGTATGAGTATAGTACAAAATAAAAAAGCCTTTCACGATTATTTTATCGAGGAAAAGTACGAAACAGGCATGGTGTTAGAAGGATGGGAAGTCAAAGCCATTCGTGACGGTCGAGTTCAATTAAAAGAAGCCTATGTTATTATCCGCAATGAGGCATTATACCTCATTGGTTGTCACATAAGTCCGCTCAAGACAGCCTCAACACACATCACCCCTGATCCAACAAGAACACGCAAATTGTTGTTGCACGCGGAGCAGATCAAGCGGCTCATCGGCAAAGTAGAACGTGCCGGATATACTCTGGTTCCGCTGGATATGCATTATAAAACAGGCAGGATTAAACTGGAAATTGGCCTGGCTAAAGGTAAGAAACAGCATGACAAGCGCGAATCTGAGAAAGAAAAAGAATGGGAACGTACCAAGCAAAGAATACTGCGCGCCAAATAAGACAATCAAAAATAAACTTCCGATATAACTTTTATTCTTTACGACTATGCAAAAATCTATTGCTATCTGGTTATTAATTTGTTGTGTCATGGTATTTGCCATGGTGGTGGTCGGTGGTGTTACACGACTCACTAACTCAGGACTTTCAATTGTTGAGTGGCAGCCGATTGTTGGTACATTACCCCCCATCACTCAGGGAGATTGGGACGAGCTACTGGAAAAATACCGCGCAACCCCGCAGTACCAAAAAGTTAATAAAGGTATGAGTGTCGATGAATTCAAGAGTATTTTCTGGTGGGAATACTTTCATCGTCTGTTAGGTCGGCTGATTGGTTTGGTATTTTTTGTTCCTTTTGTCTATTTCCTAATGAAAAAGCAGATCGATCGACCATTAGGAATTAGGCTAGCTGGAATATTTGTATTAGGTGGATTACAGGGATTTATGGGTTGGTATATGGTTAAGAGCGGACTGGTTAGCGACCCCCATGTGAGTCAGTACCGTCTTACTGCACATCTAGGATTGGCATTTGTCATTTTTGCCGCTATGTTTTGGGTTGCATTAGGATTGCTATCACCGGAAAAAGATAATCCTGAGTCCAATGAAATGCTGCAAAGCCTACGGCGATTTTCCTTTGGTCTGACCTCACTTATTTTTATCATGGTGTTATCCGGCGGCTTTGTCGCAGGCATTCGAGCAGGTTTAGCCTATAATACTTTCCCGCTCATGAACGGGCATCTGATACCTCCAGAAATCTTTATGTTGGAGCCGTGGTATCGCAACTTCTTTGATAACATGGCGACTGTTCAATTCGATCATCGGTTGATCGCCTGGATTTTGGCTTTTTTAGTACCGCTTTTTTGGTTTCAATCACGCAAGGTAGAACTCTCCGACACAACCCGAATTGCCTGCAATCTTTTTTTGGGGATGCTGGTAATTCAAATTAGTCTTGGTATAGCGACTTTACTACATGTAGTGCCTATCCCTCTAGCAGCTTCACACCAAGGTGGCGCAGTGTTGCTATTTGCAGCAGCATTATGGGTAAGTCATCGATTACGCTAGTACTTAGAAGCTCATCTCATCGTGTAGGATGCCGTGAGATAAGTTTAATATTTAATTGCTTACACCCCTCGCCCCCGGTACTTTAGGATTTCTCATTTAATCCTAACCGTTCCATCCTGTAACGCAGAGACCGGACAGTGATGCCCAGTATTTTAGCTGCTTTTGTTCGATTATATCGACTCTGATCCAATGCTTTTACAATAGAGTCCTTTTCAAGCTGATCAAGAAAATCCTGCAACGGCAATCCTGGATCCGCAATGATTATGGGAAAATTACTGGCATTTTGTGAGATTTCTCTGGATTTATTGGGCAGTTGCAGCTCTTCTTTACCAATCTGCGTATCGGGGCAAAGTGCCAATGTCCGTTCAAGTATGTTTTCAAGCTCACGAACATTACCGGGATAGCCATAGTTCATCAGCAATGCCAGGGCATCTTTCTTAAGATTACAAACGGGCCGCGCGGATTCTCGGCAGATCTTTGCCAGAACTGCTTCTGCTATGAGCGGAATATCTTCACGCATCTCACGCAATGCTGGCATGTTCAATTCGATTACATTCAGACGATAGTATAAATCCTGCCGGAATTGCCCGGTTTCAACACAATCACCAAGATTCTTGTGTGTGGCGCTGATGATACGCACATCGATATTTTTTTCTAGCGTATCACCGATTCTTCTCACCTGTTTTTCCTGGATTACTCTAAGCAGTTTAACTTGCATAGCCAGTGGCAAATCCGCGACTTCATCAAGAAATAACGTTCCGCCGTTTGCTGTCAGGAAAAATCCATCATGCTCCTTATCTGCGCCAGTGAAGGCACCTTTTTTATAGCCGAAAAACTCACTTTCCATCAGGTTTTCAGGAATGGCCCCGCAATTCACAGCAACAAATGCTTGTTTATGGCGAGCACTTCTTTCATGAATCATTCTGGCGGCCAGTTCCTTACCACTGCCTGATTCACCGCTGATATAAACAGAAGCCTGACTGCGGGAAAGTTTGTCTATGGTTGCGCGTAGCTGACGCATGGGTTGAGATTCGCCCAATAAGATGCGCTGATTCGATCGGACTTGTGATGCAGGTCCGGTTTCTATGGGTGGCAAGCTCAGGGCGGATTTAACTAAATCCCGCAACTGTTTTAGCGAAACCGGTTTCGGCAAGTAATCAAAAGCCCCTGCTTTAAGCGCAGCGACGGCATTTTCTGCCGTACCATAAGCTGTTATCACGGCAACAGGCAAATCTGCACACTGCTGTCCAATATAATTAACCAGATCCAATCCGTCTCCGTCAGGTAAACGCATGTCGGTAAGGCATAACTGAAATTGACGTGATTGCAACAATTGCTTGGCGTCATTGATACACTTTGCACTGAAAACTTCCATTCCCATCCGCGCCAGTGTCAGTTCGAGCAACTCGATAATATCCGGTTCATCATCCACAATCAGTATATTGGGAATGGAAGTTTTTCTATGTGGATTTGCTATTGATCCACTATCTATAGACATGGCTGGCTGCTTTTGCAGATTATCCTAAAATTCCCGCCTGGAGAATCCTCAACATAGTCAAGCGATGCATGATTCGTTTCGCACAACTCACGTGCGATGTATAAGCCTAGACCTGTACCGCCGGTCGCAGTGGTGAAAAAAGGTTCAAAAATCTGTTTTGTTTGTTTCATGTCGACACCCCGACCATCATCAATTATATTCAGACAAACATTATTCGCATTTGCTCCTGTAGACAATTCGATGCGTATACTGCCGATTTGTTTTTGACAATGCCGCCATGCATTTTGGCATAAATTCCACAGTATCTGGTTCAGATGATCACGATCAAAACTAATCAAATGATTCTTCGAGCCATCTACTATAATAAATGTATTCGTATTGATTTTCTCAGTATGACAAAATTCTTCAAGAAACTTCTGAATAAATTCATGTATCTCAATAATTTCTAATTTTGAAATATTACGCCGGTTCAGTTGCAAAACATCCTGCACTATCTTGTTTAGACGTTGCGTATTTTCACAAATGATACGCACGAGTTGAGGATTCGTATTATTATCAAGCTGCTCTTCTTCCAAAAGTTCAGCGGCATGATTGATCGCGGAAAGCGGATTACGAATCTCATGAGCGATATTCGCCGTCAAACGACCCAAGGCTGCGAGTTTTAGTTGCTGTAACTGCGCCTGTATGTGCCCCATGTCTTCGAGAAAAATAACGACACCATTACGAGAGTCTGCTTGTATCGGAAGAAAACGTGTTCGAACCAATGCATTACTATGCGCTAGCCGTAACAGATCGAAACTAATATTGCTGTCTCCCTGCCAGCTCACAAGCCTATCGGTTATTTCAGGCACATAATCCGAGAGTCTGAGCAACTCATTCTTACCATCAGATGAATTCATATTAAGCAGCTTCTCAGCGTAAGTATTGCGCTGCCGGATGTTTCCATCCTTATCTAAGACAAGCACTCCTTCTTGTATATCCTGAATTACTAATTGATTGACTTGCGCCATGTTTACTAGATCGATACCGCGTTCTTTTGCAAGTTGTTCACTGGCCAGAGTATGTTTAGCCAACTGATACGCCAACCAGGCAACGGCAAAGTACGCCATGCTCAATAAACCTGCTTGTGAGTATTGCGCGGAATAGAAATCAACCGTGAGTAAGGAATAGGTCTCTTGCAACAATAAACTAATGGTTGCAATCGATGCAAAGAATAGTGCCAAACGACCATGACTGATTAATCCCGCTGCTGCGAGCGAGACCAATAGCAAAACACCCAAGCCGCTTTGTACCCCCCCACTGGCATAAAGCATGATCGAAATAAAAACAATATCAATCACGACTTGTACGGTTAGCTGCGAATTAAAATCAGGAGCGCGCAATTTAATAAGCAGCATCGACAGGCTACTACAAAGAACGTGGCCTAAGCCCGCATAAATAAACAGCGCATAATGATGTAAACCGAAATTGGAAAATTCAAATTTCCACGTAACAATCAACAATCCACTGCCAATCATCAACCGGTAAATATTAAAATAATAGAGAGAACGCCAGTACTGATCTTTATATTCAGTCTCAGTTATTCCGGAATCAAATGGCCAGAGTATTGAATGTTTTGTATGAGACGGATAAGTAGACACAGCAATCGAATCAGGATGAAGAATTTATATACAAATGACTATGCTCGCTACAACAAAAATATTTATCATGATTACCGACAGCCTCGCTTTTAGGCAAATAAATACCACAGTACGAACAATTCACCATATCTTCGGCAGTTTCTTGAAGTACTTCAGTATCTTTTTGCTTGGGTCGACGGCTTTTGAGTATCCAGTAAATCAGTACGGCTATCAGTATGTAAAAAATTAATTTACCCATATTAATTTCAATTGCTCTCTTCTCGTATACCATCAATCTGGATTTAATTTGCCGTCACTATACTTTAATCTTAACAATTTCTTTACATCGGCAAATTGTGGATTAACCATGGTTTTAGTACCTATCAATAAAAGATTAATAGTCACCCAATCAAATGATAAATATTTCAAATAGATAGCTGAAAGAACAGGTTTGAAATTGGAAAAACCTAGCGTCTTGAAAACAAGTCAATAGGAATTTGAAGAAGACTCCTCTACGTAACAAAAAAGAATCATTCCATTTAAATCAATTCCAACCAGAAACTATTAATCAGTCTGGAAACTTTCTTTAATCAATGATTGCGTGTCACAGAAAAGCTCGCTAATTGCAGCAAACATTTTTTATTTTCTGAATCTGGTAAGAAAGCTATTGCGTCAATCGCTGTTGTAATTTCAGCCGCAGCACAATGCTTCGCGTAGTCTAAGGCCGCTGTTTGGCGAATAACATCCAGCACTGGTTGAAAACCATCTTTTCCGCCATCCTCAATTGCCTTACGGATAACACTTACTTGTTCGGGCGTTCCCACTTGCATGGCATAGATCAAAGGCAGTGTAGGTTTCCCCTCAGCCAGATCGTCGCCTAAATTCTTACCGGTATCCTGATTATTACCCGAATAATCCAGCATATCGTCAATTAGCTGAAATGCAGTGCCAAGATGCATACCATAAACTGACATCGCATCTTCTTCTTCCGCTGTGGCATTGCCTAAGATTGCACCCAACCGGCTGGCTGCTTCAAATAATTTGGCTGTTTTAAAACGAATAACTCGCAGATAGTTTTCTTCTGTTACCAGCGGATCCCGGCAATTCAGTAGCTGTAAAACCTCGCCTTCAGCAATCGTATTCGTTGCATCTGCGAGCACTTGCATGACACGCATATTGTCAACATTTACCATCATTTGGAAGGCTCTGGAATAAAGAAAATCTCCTACCAGAACACTGGCCGCATTACCAAACAGAGCATTGGCTGTTTCTCTATTTCGACGTAAATCAGATTCATCCACGACGTCATCGTGGAGCAAGGTTGCCGTATGAATAAATTCAACAATGGCTGCTAGGTTATAATGAAATTTCCCTGAGTAACCAAAAGCGCCAGCGGATAAAATCACCAATGCAGGACGTAAACGTTTCCCTCCACTATTGATGATGTATTCACTGACTTGGCGAATCAGTAGAACATGAGAATGTAATTTCTCCCGGATGACATCGTCTACGATGTCCATGTCTTGAGCAATGAAGCTTCTAATATATTCGATTGACACAATATTACCTTGTAGAAAACGCTATGTTAGGAATGACAACACCCAAGTGTCAAGCATAAAGATAAATTGCTCGAAATTTTCCACCACAATCAAAGGTTATTTATGTATAATTCGCGGTTCTGTAAAAGGGAAGCATGGAGTCAATATATGTATGCGGTCATAAAAACCGGCGGTAAGCAGTATCGGATTAAAGTGGGTGAAACACTGAAGGTGGAACAGCTTGAAGTTGAAAGTGGCAGCGAGCTTATTATTGATCAAGTATTGATGATTGCGGATGGGGATAAAATATCCGTGGGCACGCCACTCGTCAATGGCGCCAAAGTCAGTGCAACAGTACTGGGTCAAGGCCGTCACGACAAGATTCGTATCTTTAAGATGCGTCGTCGCAAGCACTACCAGAAACATCAGGGACATCGGCAGAATTACACTGAAATACAGATTACCGGTATTTCAGCTTAAGGAGTACTAGATGGCACATAAGAAAGCAGGCGGAAGCTCAAGAAATGGACGTGATTCACATTCAAAACGGCTCGGAGTCAAGCGTTATGGTGGTGAATTGATCCCAGCCGGATCGATTATTATCAGACAACGCGGCACTCAAGTTCATCCCGGAGAAAATGTAGGTATTGGCAAAGATCATACCTTATTTGCAAAAATTACAGGGAAAGTGAATTTTAGTATCAAGGGTGTATTAAAACGAAAAATAGTCAGTGTGATACCAGCTTAACAGCACAGAAGCACCAAATTCTTCCAAAAAGCCCTGTCTAAAATGATGGGGCTTTTTTGTTTGCGGGATCGTATAAGAATTACAGGGAACGATAGCCAAGATTTATGAAGTTTATTGATGAAGCGATTATTCAGGTACTAGCCGGTAAAGGCGGCGATGGCGTCGCAAGTTTCCGGCGCGAGAAATTTATTCCTAAAGGCGGGCCTGATGGGGGTGATGGCGGGCGCGGCGGCAGCGTATTCGCAATAGCGGATCGTAATATCAACACATTGATTGACTATCGTTTTGCGCGTATCCATCGGGCCAAAAATGGCCAAAATGGTCAAGGCTCCGATCGCTATGGAAAAAGCGCCGAAGATATTGTACTGCGTGTACCTGTTGGCACACTTATCAAAGACAGCACTACCGATGAAACGATTGCTGATCTGGTTCGTGATCAGCAAAAGGTTTTGTTAGCCAAAGGCGGAGCAGGCGGAATTGGTAATCTGCACTTTAAATCCAGTACCAACCGGGCACCGCGTCAGTTTACCTACGGTGAACCAGGGCAGGAATTTGAACTGAAACTGGAGCTCAAGGTGCTTGCCGATGTAGGCTTATTGGGTATGCCGAACGCTGGAAAATCCACACTTATACGCGCCGTATCTTCCGCACGTCCCAAGGTGGCCGATTATCCATTTACTACTTTGCAGCCTAACCTGGGCATGGTACGGATTGATCAAAACCGCAGTTTCGTCATGGCTGACATTCCTGGCTTGATTGAAGGCGCCGCTGAGGGCGTTGGATTAGGGCATCACTTCTTAAAACATTTATCACGCACCCGGCTATTGCTTCATGTCGTCGATATGATGCCTCCGAATGAAGACACGGATCTTGTTCATGAAGCCCAGGCATTGGTCAAAGAATTACAGAAATATGATGAGTCCCTTTATCAGAAACCGCGTTGGCTGGTATTGAACAAGACCGATATGATGCCAGCCGAAAATCGTGCCGAATTATGCCGTCAATTTGTTGAGAAACTAGGGTGGAAAGACAAATATTTTATTATTTCCGCATTAACCAGTGAGGGCTGCAAATCCTTAACCTATGCCATCATGGATTACCTGGAACAAAATTTACCGCCACAGCCTGAAAATCAGATTCCAGAAGACGAGTTCGTTGATCCATGATAAAGCAAGCACGCCGTATTGTCATTAAAGTAGGTAGCAGCCTGGTCACCAATCAAGGCAAGGGACTGGACCACGCCGCGCTAGCCTGTTGGGCAGCACAAATTGCAAGCCTTAAACAAATGGGCAAGGAAATCATTCTGGTCTCGTCGGGTGCAATCGCCGAAGGCATGCAGCGATTAAATTGGGAAAACCGCCCCACTGCATTATATGAATTGCAGGCTGCAGCTGCCGTTGGGCAAATGGGTCTGGCGCAGGCCTATGCATCCAGCTTTTCTGAGTATGGTTTGCAAACCGCCCAAGTGCTTCTGACGCATGAAGACCTGTCTAACCGGAAACGTTATCTCAATGCACGTTCCACCCTAACGACTTTATTAAAGCTAAACATCATTCCTATTATTAATGAGAATGATACCGTTGCAATTGATGAAATTCGTTTTGGTGACAATGACACTCTGGCGGCGTTGGTCACTAATCTGGTTGAAGCCGATGTGCTGATTATTCTGACTGATCAGGCCGGTTTATTTACCAGCGACCCACGCAAGAATCCAGATGCGAAATTATTGAGCGAAGTAAATGCTGGTGACTCCGCGCTTGAGAAAATGGCCGGTGGCGTTGGCAGCAGTATCAGCCGTGGCGGGATGCAAACTAAAGTAATCGCCGCCAAACGTGCGGCACGTAGTGGCGCGGATACCATCGTCGCATCAGGGCATGAAGACAACGTGCTAGTCCGCCTTAATCAGGACGAGGCTATCGGCACCCGTTTCCTGGCCAAAATCCCGGTATTGGCAGCACGTAAGCAATGGCTTGCTGACTATTTACAAGTACGCGGGTCTGTGACACTGGATCAAGGCGCTGTGAAGGCGCTTTCAGCCGATGGCAAAAGCCTGCTCCCCATTGGCGTCATCAGCGTCGACGGTGAATTTGAGCGCGGAGAAGCCGTATCTTGCCGCGATGAAGCAGGCAGAGAGATAGCCCGCGGTTTGATTAACTATAGCGCTGTTGAAACACAAAAAATCCTAAAACAAGCCAGCAATGAAATCGAAGCCATACTGGGTTATGTTGATGAACCGGAACTCATTCACAGAAATAATCTGGTCTTGCTTTAACTGCAATTAATAAAATATGCAATGCGCTGTATTATTTGTTTGATTTTGTCTAAAAGAACGAGTGATCCAATTGGATAAAAACGCGCAACGTATCGCTGCCATCGACTGGCTGCGCGGAATTGTGATGATCCTGATGGCGCTTGATCATACGTCATGGTTTTTCAATACGAACCGGATTTTCGCTGACTCGGTATTATTGTATGAAAGCGGCGATCTGTTCGCCACCGATCAATTCCTCACACGCTGGATCACCCATATCTGCGCCCCGACATTTGTTTTCCTGGCAGGAACATCGATTGCAATCAGTAATATCCAACGACGCGAACAAGGCGTAAGAATTCCGTCATTGACCGTGAATTGCTGCTCCGTGGCGCTTTTATTGCCTTCCTTGATCTGTGCGTATTCTCACTGGCTTCTGATAAGTTTATATTGCAAGTGCTCTATGCCATCGGCATCAGCATGATGCTCATGGTTCCTTTACAACGCCTGGGCGCCCGTGTGGTTTTTTTCTTGGCGGCACTCATCCTGGCGGGAAGTGAGCTATTACTGACGGCCCTGTGGCAACCCGGTGGTGAAGTACCGCTGTGGCTGGCACTGACCTTCGCACCGGTATTCGGTGAAACTTATACCGTACTCTATCCTGCATTACCCTGGCTGGCGATCATGATGCTGGGCTGGGTGTTTGGCGAACGATTAATGTCCCAGCAACCGGGCTTGTGGCCGTTAGAGCGTTTGCTGATGGTCAGCGGCCTATCCGCATTGGTTTTATTTGTGCTTATTCGCAGTATCGACGGCTATGGCAACCTTTTTATGCACCTTGGAGGCAACACCGTCGTGCACTGGCTACATATCAGCAAATATCCGCCCAGCTTAGCTTACACTGTCCTGGAACTGGGTTTAATGGCCATTATTTTTGCGCTGCTGATACGCCTGGAATCCGTCAAAACCGTGATCAGTCATAATGGACCCATTCTCGTCTTTGGCCAGACCGCGTTATTCTTTTATCTTGCGCACTTCGGTGTTTTGGCAGCACAGCGTCTTGTGTTAGAACGCGGCGGCCTTGAACAGACTTATTGGATTACCTTGCTGGTACTAATCATACTCTATCCAATCTGTCGTATTTACCGTTCACTAAAATGGCGCTATCCACAGAGCCTTTTACGTTTCTTGTAAAATAGCCATAGCTGTGAGTCTGTGTACAATAGAAAATTAGCTTCACTTCGGGGAAACCAGTGAGAAACTTCTACTCGATCTACTCGCACAACTTTATCCGCGTATCCGCGTGCATCCCCCCACTCAAGGTGGCGGATCCGGTATTCAATGTCGAGCAAACCCTTGAACTCGCACGCCGCGCATCGGAAGCCAAAGCATCGATTGCGCTGTTTCCCGAATTGGGCCTTTCTTCCTACACGGCCGACGACCTTTTTCACCAGCAAGTACTGCTCGACGCCGTGATCAACGGGGTCGAACATATTGTTGAAGCCAGCCGTGAACTCACACCAGTCCTCCTGATTGGTGCGCCGCTCCGGTTTGAGGGAAAACTTTTCAACTGCGCAGTCGTCATTTACCGCGGCCGTGTCCTTGGCATCGTGCCCAAGACATACTTGCCGAACTATCGCGAATTCTACGAGAAACGCCAATTCACATCCGCCTGCACGGCCATTGCGCAGGAAGTCAGATTTCTCGGCCAGATTGTTCCGTTTGGCAACGATCTCATCTTCAATGCAATCAACGTGGACAATTTCTCACTGCATGCTGAGATTTGCGAAGATCTATGGACACCCATCCCGCCCAGCACTTACGCCGCCATGGCCGGGGCGACTATCCTTGCCAATCTATCCGCAAGCAATATCACGATTGGCAAAGCGGATTACCGGCGCAGTTTGTGTGCATTACAGTCCAGCAAGTGCATCGCGGCCTATCTCTACACGGCCGCCGGTCCCGAAGAATCGACCACTGACCTCGCCTGGGACGGTCACGCCATGATTTATGAGAATAACCAGCGTCTTGCTGAATCCAAAAGATTTTCAGATGAGGCGCAGATCATCACGACAGACATCGATCTCGAGCGGCTCGTGCAGGATCGTATGCGCATGACCAGTTTCAATGATTCCGTGCAAGCGCACCTCGATCAGATACGCACAATTCGTCCGGTCGAATTTGAATTTATCATTCCGGACGGAAACACTCCGTTACTCCGCTCCGTCGAGCGCTTTCCGTATGTCCCCAGTGATTCGGCTCAGCGCGATGACCATTGCTATGAGGCATACCATATTCAAGTGCACGGCCTGATGCAGCGCTTGTCATTTACCAAAATGCAGCGAATCGTCATCGGCGTCTCGGGCGGGCTTGATTCTGCTCACGCACTGATCGTAGCCGCGCACACGATGGATCGACTGAATCTTCCGCGCGCCAACATTCTTGCCTACACGATGCCGGGCTTTGCAACCAGCGACGCGACAAAATCCAACGCAATGAAGTTAATGGGAGCGCTCGGCGTTTCAAGCCAGGAAATCGACATTCGCCCGTCGTGCCTGCAAATGCTGAAAGACATCGCACATCCTTTCTCCGATGGCAAACCGGTATACGATGTGACGTTCGAGAACGTACAGGCGGGCGAACGAACCTCGCATCTGTTCCGTCTCGCCAATTTGCACAACGCGATTGTGCTGGGAACCGGCGATCTCAGTGAACTTGCGCTCGGCTGGTGCACTTACGGCGTTGGTGACCACATGTCGCATTACAGTGTAAATGCTTCCGTTCCGAAAACGCTGATCCAGCACCTGATCCGCTGGACCATCCACACTCAGCAGTTCAGTGACGCCACCAGTGAAGCACTGTCATCGATCCTGAATACGGAAATATCGCCGGAACTGATCCCGAGCCAATCGCCGGACAAACCGCTGCAAAGCACCCAGCAAATCATCGGCCCCTACGAGCTGCAAGACTTTAACCTCTATTACACCACGCGTTTCGGTTTCCGCCCGGCAAAAATCGCATTTCTCGCGCTGCACGCCTGGAGTAACCGGTCTTCAGGCCACTGGCCGGATGGGCTTAACGAGCAGTTGCAAAACGAATACGATCTCGCAACAATCAAGCGCTGGCTCGGCGTTTTTCTTTTCCGATTTTTCCAGACCAGCCAATTCAAACGTTCATGCATTCCCAATGCCCCGAAAGTGGGATCTGGCGGATCACTGTCGCCACGCGGCGACTGGCGGGCGCCATCCGATGCAGAAGCACGGGTATGGCTGGATGACTTGAAGCTTATTCCGTGACCAGGCGGATATGATAGGCAGTTCCAGCTTGGGCCGATTAGCTCTCTTACCGATCCTGGCGAGTTATTACATATTGACCTACTTATACTTTCGAGTACCGATACGTCCCCTTGATCCTAGCTGCTAAATATCCTCCGACGGAATCTGCATCGCGTAATTCGGTAAACACAACTTCTGGTACATCAAAGTACTGATAGGTCGCTCCATTTTTAAATTCTATCTCCAAGGTTGAGCTATCCTCGTCATAACCGATCGACTCTACATTACTTGATGTTACCGATGTGAGGTATGCTGATTTTCATGGAGTCCGAAGTTTCATAAAATGAAGACATGAAATGGAGGATGAAGATGGAATTACC
>NZ_JAIEME010000096.1 GCF_019752415.1 Nitrosomonas sp. | reverse complement strand
TGAGTCCAGTAGGGCGCAATTTAAATTGCGCCGAATGGTAATCTTGGTGTAATGCGCTTCGCCTATTGACACCCTACATCATGGATGGGTGAACGTTCATTCAGCGTTCTATGCTTGAGCAGGCTGTTTGATCAGAGATTAAGCAGGAATACCCAATTCTTGATGAAGTTTCCAAATCATTTTTTGTTCGTGCCGTGTGTTGTTTAGAACTTTGAATTGTTAGAGGTGCCCATAAAGTAATCATCAGGATCTTAACGGGAGGGGTTGATCATGCGTACACAGATTAAACTATTGGTTTGTTGCTTGGGTTGTGTGATTTCATCCGCTGCAGTCGCGGATGAGCGGAGGGTATCTGCTTGGCTGCACGAGGTTAAGTTCGGCGTGCTTCACCATGACACGGGGGATTTGTGGAGTGGTTTTCGTCGCGAGAGCGGTGTTGATCTGAATCTGGAAGGTATTTTTTCACCGCATATTAAATTTTTGGGTGGAACCGTTCGTCCCGCTTTGGGTGGGTCGGTAAATACCAACGGTGATACGTCCAAGCTTTACTCCGGCCTTCGCTGGCAATATGAGCACGCGAGCGGTATGTTTTTTGGTATTGGTTTGGGCGGAGCGATTCATGACGGCAAACTCCATCTTCAGCACAATGACCGCAAAGCGCTCGGATCACGAGTGCTGTTTCACATTCCGGTCGAAATCGGCTATCGCCTCACTGCCAAAAGCTCATTATCCGTGTACTTTGATCACGTTTCGAATGCCTATCTTGCGAGTTCCAATGAAGGCATGGATACCTTGGGCGGACGTTTCGGTTACCGATTTTAGTAATCTTGGTGTAATGCGCTTCGCTTATTGATACCCTACATCATGGATGAGTGAGCGTTCATTAGGCGTTATGTGCTTGAGTGGGGTGTTTTATCAAATAATTCAGTGTATCTCTGAATTTTTGAGAAATTTCTGAGAAATCTCCTTGACTCTTAATAGATGTTTTTCGAAGGAGAAGTTTATGGCTATAACACTGAATCACACGATTGTGCCTTGCTTTAATAATGTCGAATCTGCCGAATTCTATTGCAAATTATTCGGTTTTGAATATGTCGGCGAATTTTCACGTTTCATCGTGGTACGGGTAAATGATACGTTGTGTTTGGATTTTGATAGTAGGGATCAGTTTGAATCCAATCACTATGCATTCAAAGTTTCCGAGCAGGAATTTGACGAAATATTCGAACGCTTAAAATCCGAGGATATTAAATATGGCAGCGGACCCAGTGAGGCTGATAATATGAGTATCAATCACAACTATGGCGGCCGCGGGGTTTATTTCCGTGACTCGAACGGGCATTTGCTGGAACTGCTGACGGTCGACTATGTTATACCGATCCACTAACCATAATCCGCACTAACGCCATTTGGGGAATCTCCGAATAACTATCACTTCGAGCATGACGGGAATTTATACTATTGATCCTCGAAGAGTCTCGCTACGTTCGGAATGACGAAGGTGGATTAAAAGACTCCTTAGAAAACATTCGTTTCTGCGTTAGCAGTCTGTTAGATGTAGTAATCCTTCAACGGCGGAAAGCCGTTGAACTCCACCGAGCTGTATGTCGTCGTGTAGGCGCCGGTCGATAGCCAATACAGTCGATCGCCGGTTGCGAGATTCAGCGGCAATCCGTACTTATAGTTCTCGTACATGATATCTGCGCTGTCGCACGTCGGCCCGGCGATGATCGTGTTTTCGAGCTCGCCGTTCTTCTCGGTGTAGATCGGATACTTGATCGATTCGTCCAGCGTCTCGATCAACCCGGTGAACTTTCCGACATCGGTATACACCCATCGATGCAACGCTGTGCGCGATTTGCGCGCGATTAGGACGACTTCGCTCACAAGTACGCCGGCATTTGAGACCATTGAACGGCCCGGTTCGATGATGATTTCCGGCATTTCATCCATGAAATCTTCGTGCAGGAATCGCGTAATCTCTTCGGCGTAGATCGCGAGTTCGTTCGTGCGTTGCAAATAGTTGGCCGGAAATCCACCGCCCATGTTGATCATCTTCAGTTTGATGCGGTCTTCTTCCCACAAGCGATTGAAGATCACTTTCACCTTGCCGAGTGCCGCGTCCCAAGCACCGATTTCACGCTGTTGCGAGCCGACGTGGAACGATACGCCGTATGGCTCGAGACCGAGATCGCGTGCGAGGATCAATAGATCCATAGCCATATCACTCTCGCAGCCGAATTTGCGCGACAGCGGCCAGTCTGCGGTTAATGTGCCTTCTGTCAGGATACGGGCATAGATGCGCGAACCGGGTGCAGCCTTCGCAATATTGCGCAAATCCGCTTCGGAATCGGTTGCGAACATGCGCACACCCTTCTGGTAGAAGGTGCGGATGTCCTTGGTTTTCTTGATCGTATTACCGAAACTGATTCGATCGGGCGTCACGCCAAGTGCGAGCACCTTGTCAAGTTCGTATGTCGACGCGATGTCAAAGCACGCACCTTTGTCTCTGAGCAATGTCAGGACTTGCGGTGCCGGATTGGCTTTGACCGCGTAGTAGGCGCGCGCGTATGGAAAATGCCGCAGCATCTCATCGTATTGGCGATCGATCGTCGCGAGATCGACAACCAGAAACGGCGTCTCATGCGTGTCGGAGAAGGCTTTGATTCGCCCCCAAGTGGTCTTATCGAAATAATCGTAAACTGTAACCGCTGTGTCGGACATTGGCTGATGGATTCTCCAAGTAGGGTGTTCGGGGGTGACATGGGGTACAGCGCGGATGATCTTACAGGGTATCTGGCTGTTATTGCAATTGGAAATTCTGGTTATTTTAAGGATTAGGGGTATAAGAATATAAAAAACAGTGGATTGTTAGCCACTGTTTTTTATAGTATCGGAGCTTATTGGATTATTTTGCAGCTTGTTTAAAATGATTCACAGCATCTGTCGCTTCTTTCTTAGCTGCATCTAAATTTCCCTCATTACCTTCTTTAATCGCCGCATCTAAACATTTAATCCCTTCATCTACGTGCTTGGCATCGGTTTTATCGTTTTTGGCGGCTTTCGCGTGGGTTTTAGCCTCTTGTGCATGTTTGGCTAAAGCTTTTCCATCGGTTGATGTGACCGCAGCCTCAGCGTGCTGAATTGCTTCGTCTAAATGACCTTGCCCCGCAACTGCGCCAAATGAGAAAAGGGCCATGATAAGAATGCTTGCATAGATGATAATAGTTTTTTTGTTCATTTATTACTCCAGTAATGTTTAATTTAAACGATGATCGGAGCAGTGAATAATGCCTCCAATCGCCATTTATAAAGATAGGTGTAAAAGCATTACCAGTCTGTTCGGTAACGAACAATGATAATGTTTGGATAGCTCCGCATATCCTGAATGTGTTATGTACGATAACGAACAGAAAACTCAACTCTTTTATTTTAATATTTAAATTAAGTATTCAATTGTCAGGTTATGGTATTGACCGTGAAACATGAAATGTATACGGCAGATATCTTGCAAGATATTTTTTAGTATTTTTCATGAATTACATTGAACTTGCTTACTTATTGTTTATATAAAGAATTTGTTTGATTCTGTGCATGAATAACTACATCACTTTATGGAAAATCCCATGGGCCGCACCGTCGCCGAACAATTGGTTGAAATGCTCAAGGCTGCTGGTATTCGTCGCATTTATGGCGTCACTGGCGATAGCCTGAATTTCTTTAACGATGCGCTACGCCGAGATGGCAGTATTGACTGGATTCACGTCCGTCATGAAGAAGTCGGCGCCTATGCTGCGATGGCTGAAGGCGTGCTTGGCGGAATGGGTTGCTGCGCTGGCAGCTCCGGGCCGGGCCATGTTCACTTGATCAACGGACTCTATGATGCCCATCGGTGGGGGGCTCCGGTACTAGCATTAGCCTCGACTATCACCTCTGAGGATTACGGTACTGAAAGCTTTCAATCCACCGATCTGAACATGTTCGACGGATGCAGTCATTACAATGAGGTGGCGACGACACCTCCGCAATTGCCGCGAATGTTGCAGCAGGCGCTTCAGCACGCATGGAATCGTAAGGGTGTGGGGGTGTGCGCTTTTCCTGGTGATCTAATGACGTGTAACGCCGAGGAAGACGCGCTGTGTGCTGACTTGTATCGGCCACAGCCGGTTATGACCCCTTCCGATGCTGAGATTCAGCTATTGGCGGAATTGATTAATAGTTCCGAGGACATTGGCATTTATGCAGGCGTTGGCTGTGCTGATGCTCGTGCAGAGGTAATTGAATTGGCCCGCCTTCTCAAGGCTCCGATGGCTTATACGCTTAAGGCCAAGATGACGTTGGAATACGATAATCCTCACGCTGTCGGACTGACGGGTTTGCTTGGCAACAAAGCCGGTGCCCGTGCCATTACCGGTGGCAAGCTGTTGCTCATGCTCGGCAGCGATTTTCCGTGGAAGGAATTTCTCGATAGCTCGATTAAAATCGTACAGATCGACACCAAGCCAGAACGGCTTGGACGGCGAGTTGCATTGCACATGGGTCTGTGCGGCGACATCGGCCCAACGTTACGGACGTTACTACCGTTAATTACACCCAAAACTGATGACCGCTTTCTCAATGCCTGTTTGGCTGACTACGCCGAAGTGGAGGAAGATCTTCACGTGCATGCCGCAGATCCCGGCGAGGAAAACTTGATCAAACCCGAATTTGTCGCCGCTATGATTGATCGTCTAGCCGATAACGATGCCATCTTCACTACGGATACCGGCATGAGCACGGTGTGGGCTGCACGCTATCTGCACGGCAGCGGAAAGCGCACGCTGATGGGTAGTTTTTCGCACGGATCCATGGCCAATGCGATGCCGCAATCTATCGGCGCCGCGCTGCACTCACCCGAGCGTCAAGTCATCGCATTTTGTGGCGACGGAGGTATTTCGATGCTTATGGGTGATCTGATGACGATTGCCCAATATAACCTGCCGATAAAACTGATTGTTTTTAACAATCATAGTCTGGGCATGGTCGAACTGGAGATGCAGGTAGCAGGTTTGCCCGACTGGCAGACTAAGATGATCAATCCCGATTTTGCGATGGTGGCTGAGGCTTGCGGTATCCGAGGTTATTTGGTCACTGATCCAGACAAGCTGGAAAATACTCTCCAAGAAGCGTTGTTACACAATGGCCCGGCTTTAGTCGATGTGTTTACCAATCCGCATGTGCCGACTCTGCCACCCCATACATCAGTCGGGGTAATGTCCCGTTATATACAGTCACAGGCGAAGCTGGCGCTGGGAGGCCGGATGGACGAAGCCTGGGATGCGTTTAGGACCAATATCAAATATATCCGAGATCTGTGATATACCAATTAAGTAACTCTCAATGCTGCGCAGAATTCATTTGGCCGATTGCCTTTAACCCAGCAGCGGCGACGCAGAAAGTTTGGGTTGCTAAGACGAGATGTAAATCAATTCCAATCGATCCGAAAATAGGAGCCAGAAATGAGTGAGAAAATCTCAAACGAAGTGTTCCGGAAAGAAAGCTGCCCATGGGGCAAGAAAGCGGTCAAATTACTTGATGAGCATGGCGTAGATTTCAATGATCATGTCTTTAACTCTGTGAAGGAAGAGGAAGACTTCAAAACAAAGTGGGGAATTGATACCACTCCGCAAATATTTTTAAATGGTGAACGAATTGGCGGATATTCAGAGTTGGCAAACCACTATGATGTAAAAGCTGATCACGAGCCGGAAGAGACGTCATACGTTCCTGTCATCGCACTTTTTAGTGTTGCTTTGCTCATGGCAATATTCACTCAAAACATCATGTATAGTTTTATGGGGTATTCCTTGTGTCTATTGGCGTGTCTTAAGTTGATGGATCTGGATAGTTTTGTAGAAGGCTTTAAAAAATATGATTTAATCACCAAATCCTTGCCGTTTTATGGAAAAGTCTATCCCTTTGCCGAATTAATTGCCGGGCTGGGTTTTTTAGCGCCGCAGTATTTGTATATTACAGGGTGGTTATCCTTATTCGTCGGTATCACCGGCGGTGTTTCAATTTTTAAAGCAATTTATATCGATAAAACCGATTTAAACTGTGCCTGCATTGGCGGTAACTCTAAAGTACCACTTGGAGCAGTCAGTTTCTCTGAAAATGCGATGATGGCATTTATGGGTGCGTGGGTATTGACAGCTCAGATTTAGAAAAAGAGATATTAAGGAAGCTCTGGATAACTCGCATTTGTCATTCCGAATGCAGTGAGGAATCTTTGGCAATCAACAGCATAGATTTCTCGCTATGCTCGAAATGACAGTTCAGAGGTTCCTTAAAGTTAGTATAAATGTAGAAAACTAATCAATTTTTAGACAATGGTGAAGTTTGTACTAATGCAATTGGACATCTTGAACAGGATCAATTTACTTCCCCGAGTAATTGTCCTCTCAGTTATCGCTTTTGTCTCGTAGCGTTTACGATAACTGGGCTTTGTCAATTTAACAGGCCGTTGAAAAACTATCTGCGTTGCCGCTGCGGTGTTAAAAACAGACTCAAAATGCTCATTTATTAAGCATAAACTGCGCTTTTTCGCCTGTTTTTGCCTTGCATCGACTACCTCGAAAACGTTTTTCAACGGCCTGTTAAGATAAGAAACATTATTGACCGCTAGTTGGGCTTGGACTAGAAGGATTTCCTGAATTCATTCCCGGTGCGCTACTGGGGGGAATCCCAGGAGAGCTAGGAATGTTTGAGTTTACCCCTGTAGGATCGTTTGGGTTAACCATCGCAGGGTTATTTAGATTGGGTGCAGCAGGGGTGGTGTTCTGTTTTGAGCTAGATTGTGATTTTTGTGCTGAATCCGTATTTTCAGTAGTATTCGATGGCAACGAGGTCTGTGCAACTGCGGGTGTGCTCAAAACGAAAACAGCACTGACAATAAGGGGTAGTGATATTTTATTAAATGGAGTCATGATATTAATCCTTTATGCGCTATGAATGAGTTTGTATTATGTCTGACGGCGTTTTTTAGGTCGGTTCGTTTCCCCACATACAGAGAGATAAGAACGCTATAGTTCTTCGATATGAAACATGCCATCCGACAACGTGAAGCTTTGCGCATCATAAGCTTCAAGCAGTGGAATATCTTCCGGGTATGCAATTTTTGGGTAATAGAAGTTCTGATTACTTGATTCGGTCACGCTATTGTTATCTTCATGGAAAGTCATAGCAGCAGCCCTCATTATGAGTTGATGAGTTCTCATCATGCTATATATGTCCATATTCAATCGGTACGGTAGAGCACATTGGTGCTCCGGGAAAAAAAATCCCAACCGATCAGGGTTGGGATTTCAAATGGCGGCGGGAATCGAACCTTGGTCTCGTTTTGATATATCAATCATTTAGCGTTTGCCTCTGCTGTTTTTGTGTCATTCTAAAACTATTCAATAGGCTTCGAGAATTTTAAGAAATCAGTTTAAACACATTTAATTAAAGCATCAAGGCTAGTAAAATTTTGAGGTTAAATTTTTACTTTCTGGACACTCACTACCAGTGTAGCCATATTCATCTGGTTCAATCTTCACAGAGAACTCTATCAATGTTCCATTTGCGGATAACATCCGCAGTAGGGACACAATTGGAGCGCAGCGGGAACTTTGTTCCGGTATCTGCGATTGTTAGGTTTTTTCATGTACCTCATTTCTGTCAGATTTATCAGGGTATGATGTGAGTTGAGCCAAATAGGTTGGCATAAACCACTCCCGTACTAACTCCTCATACATATTGGCCAAGTTCGTAAGCCTATGCCAAATATAGTCGGAACAATAATACAGAAGTTGTTCGTAATCTTCATCCTTCACGCCTTTTTCTAGCTTAATCTTAAGCTCTGATAACTCAGCAAAGCTCCGTCCGATAGGTTCCCAAAACTCATGACCAGACCAGATATCCTGCTTCATAGAAATATCAATGAAAGTCTTTATCATGTTCACTGCTTGATCTAGAGAAGTTTTATGAGGCGCAGCTGCTCGACCTTGGATTCTCCAAATTTCTTTGAGCTGATAGCTGAATAAAGCAAACGCACCATACATTTTTGATCGCTTTCCATAAGCTCTTAACGGAACCAGGGCATCTTTTTCGTTTATTATTTCATTATCTGTCGGAATATAAATGATTTTCGAACCTTTAGAGGCATAATGGGGGTCTTCAGGGATTAGCACTTTATCAATATAGTCATTTAGACACATAAAGAAGGCCCTTTCTGTATTTGTATCAATCAAAATAAGCAAGACTGGAATCGCAATGCCTATCGATTGAATAGTCAATATATCCGACATGTCCAATTGAAACTTCGCAACAGAAATTTCTATAAGATCTTTTTTGTTTATCGATAATGTACCTTTGGCGACATTGCCTCTGCCGTAAGCTTTCCTTTTTGTATATTTAATACAATCCGATGCTTTTAATTGAACAAAAAAATTCTCACCTAAAGTTTCTGCAATTTTTTTATCTTCATCTACGAAATCAAAAAGCTCAATAACGCAATCGATGCCATAGTCAGCGCCGTAACTATGTACAACCCATTCTTGAGGCAGCTTCTCACGCAATACGCGAATAGATATGTCTTCTTTTATTTGATTTAACGATCTTTGCTTTTTATTCACAGATTTTAATGAAATAGAAAAATTAATTATATACCCTGTCTATATTTATTTTTTGCTTGGATAAAAAGCAAAAAATTGTGGTGTTAGGTCAGTTTGCAAGCTGTATTTAACACTCAAATAGAGCAGCATATGGTTTTGTGATCATAATTTTAAGCAGTTAGGTTGAATTCAGCCCCTTTATTCAACGCAACACTGAAAGAATAAATATGATTAAATTTTAACTGCAAAATTTATCTGTTTTGCCAAAACATTGGTAACATATTTGTTTAATTTCTGCCGGGGTTAATTTCTCGCCCATTGGGGCGTAAGCTGGTTAAAAACCAGCAGCTTGAAGAGCGCACTTAATACCTCGCCGTTTTGGCGGGGTGCTTTATTTTTTAATAAAAAGTGCTAATACAAATCCCTCGGATAGCTGTAGCAATATATTGGTTTCAGTGTGATTAGATATCGATATGAAATTGTTTCTGTTCGTAAGCTTCAATTAGTGTTATCAATTTATACAGTCTCTCGCCTTCTGGAGTATTGAGTTTGGCTGCCATTAATATTTCAACTTCCTTTAATGCTTCTTGGTAGTCATTTTCTGTATTGATTTGCTCAATTTTCATAATCAATTACTTGGTTGATTGCGGAATCCATTGTCCATAGATCTTGATGATCTGCCCCCAATCTTTATACCCCATTTGCTGCGCAACCCAAAGCGGATTTTCGCCTCTTGAAAGTAGTGTTGATGCGAAGGTATGGCGAGTTTGGTAAGGATTGCGGTATTCAATGCCAGCTTTTTTCAGTGCCGGAGTCCAAACATTTTTACGTATAGGCTGATCGTTTTTCCATGCTTTGCCAGTGCGGGGATCATGAAAAACGGTTTCATTGAGCTTTCCGGTGTAGGTTTGTTGATTGAGTAGAGCTTCTCTGGCTTGCGGTTGAAGTGTGACTTCCCGTTTTCCTGATTTTGTTTTGGTGTCTTTCAATTGACCACGGACACAAGCGGTTTTAACAAATATCCGGCTTTGTTCAAGATCAACATCTTGCCAGTCCATCCGGCGCAATTATTATTGCGCCGGATGATAATCTTGGTGTATGCGCTTTTCTTATTGACACCCTGCATCATTGATGAGTGGGCGTTCTTTAAGTATTATGTGTTTGAAAGGGTTGTTTAATCAAAGATTCGGCGGGTATATTCAGCCAGATACAGCGAGCCTTCCTGTGTTGGTGTTAGCCCGCAAGTATGCGTGAAATATTTTGTGTTACTTTATCCGGATGAAATGGTTTGATGATGTATCCCTTCGCTCCGGCGTTTGTTGCCCGAATAAATAATTCACGGCTGGCTAAAGCGGTAATCATGACGACCTTAGTTGAAGCATTCTGATTGTGTATGATTTTCAATGCTTCTAAACCGTTCATCACTGGCATTTCGAAATCCAGGCATGCAATATCTGGTTTGTGCTCTGACACCAGTTCGGCGGCTTGCTTGCCATCATACGCTTCGCCGACCACTTCAACCCCCATGTGCGTCAGAATTGCCGTCAGCAGTCGGCGCAGTGTCACGCTGTCATCGGCAATCACTGCCCTGGCGCGATAAGGTTTATCCTCGAAAGGATTATTTTTCCTGGAGGCAATCATTAACAGCGCGCTGCGCGTGGGCTACTTTTTGCAACACCTTAATAATTTGTTCTTGCGAAAAGGGTTTGTAGATAAAACCGGCGGTACCCGCTTCGGCTGCGATATGCTCCAGCTCGAGATTATTACTGCCAGTGATCATGACCACGGCGATGTGTGGGTATGTCACCTGAATTTTATTCAGAAGCGAAAGACCATCGGTATCAGGCAGATTGTTATCAAGACAAATGATATGCGGATTTAGCTTGGCGATGGTGGCGAGAAGTTTTACACCATTGCCAAGTTCCCCTACAACCTCATAGTCATCGTTATTGAGTAACGCGCGCAGAACGCTACGAATGGAAATGGAATCGTCCACGATGAGAATGCGGAGTCTGTTCTGTAGTTGCACCATAATGTCAGCCCTTTATATTTTTGCTACTAAGAAAATTCTTTTATTCGATCACGCTATGTCAAATGATGTGACATCAACGACATGAACAGTGCAGAAATTTATAGAGGGAGGACTGCCGATCAAACTTATTCAGCTGAGATTAACTTGGATTGATAGAATTCATAATGATTGTCTTTTATTTTAATGATGTTGCGTCAAGAAAATAAGCATTTGGTGAGGGGTATTCCGCATAGGCGCAATCAGGATTGCGCCTACCTAGCAGTTAATTAAATTATCTCCAGAATCTGCCAGAGATAATTTAACTGATGCAAGATTTCATTATTCAATTGAATCTGATCTTGTTGGTTCCTAATCCAAGTGATTGGCGTTCTTTTTGCGGCTTAAGCGTTACCCCAGAAATATGCTGCCAAAACTTCTCCGCTCTTAAAAACAGCGGCTATCGCCACAATACTTAGAAACCAATGATCGGACAAATATCAGTATGCCCCTGCATGCTCGTAATAAGCATGAGGACTATATAGTACAAGAAAAATACGAATTACCTAATGATTCTGAAAGGCATTGTGCATAATAGCTTTTCATATTCAGAGCTTATTCTTCAACCAATTTTCTCTAACACTCCGCGCTTGAGAAAAAGTTTTTTCCAGGGCTTCACCGTTATTATTTTTTAGAATTTCCTGCAAGGCATTCAATTCATTCTGATACGCATCAATCTGCTCAAGCAATGCCTCACGGTTTGCCAAACAGATATCACGCCACATTTCCGGGGAGCTGCTAGCGATGCGGGTGAAGTCGCGGAAGCCGCTGCCGGAAAAACGGAGCAGGTTTTCTGGATTGCTGGTGCTGTGATGAAGGTGATTCATCATGGTGAATGCCAGGATATGCGGTAAATGGCTGGTGGCTGCGAGCACTTGGTCGTGCTCATTGGCTGGCATCAGTGAGACTTGCGCGCCGCAGGCTTGCCATAATTCGCTGACTCGCTCGACAGCATCCATGCTGGTTTCCGGCAGCGGGGTCAGGATGATATGTTTGTTGCGGTACAAGTCGGCTTGCGCAGCTTGTGCGCCACTTTGTTCTGTACCGGCGATGGGATGGCCGGGCACGAAGTGGTGCCGGTTTTGCATCGGGAGATGGTGGCGTGCTGCGGCGATGACATCCTGCTTGGTGCTGCCGGCGTCGGTGATGATCGTGTTAGCTTGCAGGTGCGGGGCGATTCTCTCCATGACGTGGGCGGTCTGGCCTACCGGCATGGCGAGGAACACTAGGTTCGCTTGGTACAAAGCAGAAGCCATATCGACGGCGATTTCATCAATGACACCATACATTACAGCACATTGCATATTTTGCTGGCTACGTCCGACCCCAACGATATGCTTGACCAAACCGGCATTGCGTAGCGCCAGAGCAAATGATCCGCCGATCAAGCCGACACCGATGATGACCAGTTTGTTGAGCATCGCCGTATTTGTCATGCGTCTAACCAGCGTTTTGCGTCATAGGGTGCGTCCGATGACTTCTGCGATGCCTCTTAATGATCCCATCAGATCCTTGAATTCCTGTGGATTCAGCGCTTGATCGGCATCGCACCAAGCTTCGCACGGATTCGGATGCATTTCCACCAATAATCCATCCGCACCGGCTGCAATCGCTGCGCGTGCTAATGCCGGTACCATCCAAGCTTTGCCGCCGGCATGCGAAGGATCAATGATAACCGGCAGATGGGTTTCGCGTTTGAGTACCGGGACGCAAGTGACATCCATGACATTGCGGTAAGCTGTTTCGAACGTACGAATACCGCGCTCGCAAAAAATAATATTATGATTTCCGCCTGCTGCGATATATTCCGCCGCCATGAGCCATTCGGAAATGGTAGCGGATAGGCCGCGCTTCAGAATGACTGGTTTTTTGATGCGACCAACTTCTTTCAGCAGGTCAAAATTCTGCATGTTGCGCGTACCAATCTGTATGACATCGACATCATGTTCGAGAAAGGTATCGAGCATGCGCACATCCATCAGTTCAGTGACAATCGGCAGGTTATATTTATCGGCGGCCTGACGGAATATGGCCAGACCATCGACGCCTTTGCCTTGGAAAGTGTACGGACTGGTGCGGGGTTTGAAAGCGCCGCCACGCATCAGACGGCAACCAGCCGCCGCGACTTGCTGTGCAGCCAGATCCATTTGTTCTGGTGTTTCTACTGAGCAGGGGCCACCGATGACTTGTATTTGCTTGCCGCCGACCGGGATGCCGCGCACATCGATGATCGAGTCTTGTTTATGCGATTCTCGTGAAACAATTTTGTATTGTTTGACGATGTGCATAGAGTATTCAACGCCTGGCATGGAATCAAATGATTCCGGATCCAGTTTGCTTTCATCGCCAATGGCACCGATGACTGTGCGGTTGGTGCCGCGTGAAATATTGACTTCGTGACCCAAGTCTTGGATTTTTTGGACAACTGCACCGATTTGTTCCTCGGTAACATCTTTATTCATGACGATAATCACGCTAATTCTCCCATTGCATACTCAAGTGATTCCAGAAATCGTTTATTTTCGGATTCTAATCCAACTGTAACCCGAAGGTGGTGCGGCATTTCGTAAATTCCCAGAGGGCGGACAATAATACCTTGTTGCAGAAGGCTCTGATAGACTTTCGGTGTGTTGGTCGCGTCGCCTTTAACGCGAAAGCTAATGAAATTTCCATACGAAGGAATAGTTTCAATGCTTAATTTCCGGAAACCTTCAGTGAGTTGTAACATGCCCGCACGGTTTAGGGCATACGATTTTTGTACAAACTCGGCATCATGCAGCGCGGCCAGCGCACCAACCAGACCAATGCTGCTGACATTGAACGGCTGACGTACACGATTCATCAGGTTAGCCACGTCGGGATGTGTCAGTCCATATCCGACGCGTACACCGGCGAGGCCATAAATCTTGGAAAAGGTTCGTGTGATCAGCAAATTGGAAAATTGTTTCAGCCATTTGATGCTCTCCGGTTTGTTGGCTTCGGGCAAATATTCGTTATACGCTTCATCCATAACAACCAGTACATCGCGGGATACGCGTTCCATGAATCGGAGTAAATCGTTGGCGTTGGATAATGTGCCGGTAGGATTGTTGGGGCTGGCAATAAATACGATGCGTGTTTCCGGCGTAATGGCGTCCAGCATGGCGGGCAGGTCATGACCGTAATCCAGAGCGGGCACCGATATGCCATTGGCGCCAATCATTTGTACTACCAATGGATAAACCGCGAAAGCATGCTGTGAATACACCGCGGCAGCACCGGGTTTAAGGAATACGCGTGCGGCGAGATCCAGAATATCATTGGAGCCATTGCCTAATATGATTTGCTCTGGGGTCACAGCATAACGTTTGGACAATGCGGCTTTTAATTCATAGCCGCTGCCATCCGGATAGAGTGCGACATCATGCAATGCGCTAATCATGGCATCGAGTGCGAGCGGGCTGGTTCCCAGCGGATTTTCATTGGACGCCAGTTTGATGACACACGACTCATCCAACTCCATTTCCCGGGCTAGCTCAGAGATAGGTTTACCGGGTTGATAAGGCTGAATGGAGCGGATATATTCCGGAGCAAAGTCACAAAGATTCATAAAATTAAGTTTGTTAGCGATTGAGAAAAGAATGCAAAGCGTTTGATAAGTTTGATCGGATGACTATTCAGAGGCAACGGGCAGCTATGTGGCCGGATAAGATCCCAGGATTTTTAGGAAAGCCGATTTTTCACGTAATTCAGTCAATGCGGCTGCTACATTTTCATCTTGTTGGTGCCCCTCAATATCAATAAAAAAAACATACTGCCAGAGACCGGTGCGTGATGGGCGGGATTCCAGGCGGCTCATGCTCACACTGTGCTGAGCCAGCGGTTCCAGTAATTTATAGATAGCTCCGGAACGGTTATTGGTTGATAGGATTAACGAGGTCTTATCTTTTCCGGAGACATCCACGATTTGTCTCCCGATGATCAGAAAACGCGTTGTATTTCTCGGATCGTCCTCGATGTTTTCCGCGCAGATACTGAGTCCAAAGAGCTCTGCTGCTCTTTTGCTTGCCACCGCTGCTGCTTGCTTGTCAGTTGCTGCTTGCCGGGCTGCATCGGCATTGCTAGCGGAATTGATAAATGCAGAATGAGAAACGTGCGGTAAGTTGGTTTTTAACCAGTGATGGCACTGCGCCAATGATTGCGGGTGCGAGTAAATTTTGTTGATTTGTGACAATTCGGTTTGCTGTGCCATCAGAAACTGATGTACGGGCAATTGTATTTCACCGCAGATGGTTAACGGCGTATGTAACAGCAAATCCATGGTTCTGCCAATCGCGCCTTCAGTTGAATTTTCAACGGGCACCACACCATAATTTGCGCTATCCGATTCCACTTTGCGAAATACCTCGTCGATCGAATCACAGGCTACCGTTGTGATGGTGCTGCCAAAACGTTTTAATGCTGCATCTTCAGAGAAAGTGCCATTGGGACCCAGGTAAGCCACGCTCATGGGTTTTTCCAGGGCGCGGCACAGTGACATGATTTCAGTAAATAACTGTTTGATATGTGTACTGCTGATGGGGCCGGGATTTTGTTTCTGAATGCGCGCTAATATTTGCGCTTCCCGCTCAGGACGATAGACGATACCGCTTTTTTTTATCTTACCGATCTGCTGTGCAAGTCCAGCGCGTTTACTTACCAGCTGGAGTAATTCGTCGTCAATGGCGTCAATCTGATCGCGTAGTTGTTTGAGTTGTTCAGACATGGGTGGTGAAAATTTTGGCTTAATGATAATTCATCAAAGTTTAGATTTTATCTGGGAGGCGGCAGATAGCGTGCCATTAATACACCGGTGATCCCCGCAATCTCATCCACGACATGCTGCGGTACCGGACTGTCTACATCGACCAGTGTATAGGCCATTTCGCCACGTGATTTGTTGATCATGTTATGGATATTCAATCCGGCCTTGGCCATACTGGTAGAAATCTGCCCCAAAATGTTGGGTACATTGGCATTCGCCACCGCGACCCGGTAAGGGGATTCCCGTTCCATGTAGATATCAGGAAAATTGACCGTGTTCGTGATGCTGCCGTTTTGCAGATGATCTATGAGTTGATTGACCGCCATGATGGCACAATTCTCTTCCGCTTCCAGTGTCGAAGCACCGAGATGTGGCAAGGTGATCACTGCTTTCTGGCGCTGAAGTTTTTGACTGGGAAAGTCACAGACATAGTATTTTATTTTGTTGGCGGCGATACCCACCAAAATAGCTTCCTCATCGACAATAGCGCCCCGCGAGAAATTCAACAAAATGACATTCGGATTCATCATTTTTATATGCTTCTCATCGATCAAGTGACGCGTAGAATCCAGCAACGGAATATGCACGGTGATAAATTCGCTATGGCGGAGCAAGTCTCCCATGCTGTGCGCTTTTTTTACTTCTGCGGATAGACTCCAGGCTGAGTCGACGGTAATCTTTGGATCATACCCGATGACCTTCATCCCCAGTTTGATCGCTGCATTAGCTACTAGCCGACCAATTTCACCCAAACCAATAATACCCAATGTTCGGCCAGGTAATTCGATGCCGGAAAAGCGTTTTTTCTCATTTTCCGCCTGCTTGTTTAGCGTTACATCATCACCTTGCATAGTGTCAACAAACTGCAATGCCGGAACCAAATTACGCGCGGCTAAAAGCATGCCAGCCAAGACCAGTTCCTTGACCGCATTGGCATTGGCTCCTGGTGTGTTGAATACGGGAATGCCGCGAGCGTTCATTTCTGGTACAGGAATGTTGTTGGTGCCAGCGCCCGCTCGTCCGATAGCCTTGACACTACTGGGAACTTTCCAGTTCAGCATATTTTGCGAACGTACCAGAATGGCATCCGGTTCAGCGATATCATTACCTACTTGATAGTAATCCGCAGGAAAGCGACTCAGGCCGAGGGGGGAAATCTGATTAATGGTCAGAATCTTGAAGGCTCTGTCTAGATTTTCAGGCATGCTGACTGGCAAACTCTTTCATAAATATTGCCAATTTTGCCACACCTTCCATCGGCATGGCATTATATATTGAGGCACGCATGCCACCGACCGAACGATGTCCCTTCAGTTGGATCAAGCCACTGATTTCGGCTTGCTTGAGGAACTCTCCATCCAATTGAGGGTTTCTGAGCGTGAAAGGCACGTTCATACGTGAACGATCGGATTGAGTCACCGGACAATGATAGAAGTCGGTGTTATCCAGTAAGTCATACAACAGATTGGCTTTGGTGATGTTGATTTTTTCCATTACCGCCAGTCCGCCTTGTTTTTTCAACCATGCGAATACCAGTCCGGTAATATACATAGCGTAAGTTGGCGGTGTGTTGTACATCGAATCATTATTAGCATGAATCTGGTAATCATAAAGCGTTGGGGTGCCTGCTATCGGCATGCCCAGTAAATCCTCGCGCACAATGACGAGTGTCAGTCCGGCCGGTCCCAGGTTTTTCTGTGCACCTGCGTAGATCAATCCAAAACGTGTCACATCCAAAGGTCGAGACAGGATATTGGATGACATATCGGCTACCAATGGAATATTGTTTTCCGCAGCAATTTCCGGGATCCAGTGAAACTCGACACCACCGATGGTTTCATTGCTGGTGTAATGAACATAGGCCGCCTCCGGATCCAAGTGCCATTGATCTTGTGGTGGAATATACGTGAAATTGGCATCCTCTGATGAAGCGGCGACATTGATTGCGCAATACCGGCTGGCTTCTTCGATGGCTTTTGTCGACCACTGACCGGTATTGATATAGTTCGCTTTATTTTTGCCGCGCAATAGATTCATTGGCACCATAGAAAACTGGCTGGAAGCACCGCCTTGCAGAAATAAGACCTTATAGTTTTGCGGTATTCCAACCAGATCGCGTAAATCGCTTTCAGTTTTTTCAGCAATAGCCATAAATTCTTTGCCACGATGGCTCATTTCCATGACGGACATGCCGCTGCCATGCCAGTCTAGCATTTCATCACGTGCTTGCTGCAGAACCTCTTTCGGAAGAACCGCAGGCCCTGCACTGAAATTATAGATTGGATCCATGGAGTATTTTGAGTAGTTACTGTTTCGCATCCAGGAGGTAGGCAGTTCGTATGATTTTAATCATCACTGTCACCCCCACTCTCGCTATCCTCGCTCTCTACCACCCTTTCCAGTCCAGCAAGTTTCTCGCCCGCATCCAGGTTAATTAAGGTAACGCCTTGTGTGGCACGGCTCATTTCCCGCACTTCATTGACACGGGTACGGATGAGTACGCCGCCGGAAGTGATCAGCATAATTTCATCATCTGGTTTGACCAGTTTTGCTGTGACAACTTTACCATTTCGTTCACTGGTTTTGATCGCAATCATGCCTTGTGTGCCTCGGTTATGGCGTGTGTACTCGCTGATTGGCGTACGCTTGCCATAACCATTCTCAGTCGCTGTTAATACCGTGAGTTCTTCATTTTCAGCGACCAGTAAGGAAATTACCTTTTGTCCGGCACCGAGTTTCATGCCACGCACGCCGCGGGCGGTTCGCCCTACCGGACGTACATCATTTTCACTGAAACGCATGGCTTTTCCGTTGTCTGAGAACAGCATGACATCATGCTTTCCTTCGGTCAGCTCAACACCAATCAAATAATCGCCTTCATCCAGTCCGATAGCGATAATGCCATTGTTCCGCGGACGGGAAAATTCTGATAGGGGGGTTTTCTTGACGGTTCCAAAAGAGGTGGCCATAAATATATAGCGAGTTTCATCGAAAGCTTTAACGGGTAGAATTGCGTTAATTTTCTCGCCTTCTTCCAGTTGTACCAAATTAATGATTGGCTTGCCACGGGATAGTCGTCCACCTTGTGGCACTTCATAGACCTTGATCCAGTACACACGACCCAAACTTGAAAAACACAGAATATAGTCATGGGTGTTAGCGATGAACAGCTTGTCTATGAAGTCATCTTCTTTGGTGCTCGTTGCCAGCTTGCCGCGGCCGCCACGTTTTTGTGCGCGATATTCATCGAGTAATTGCGATTTAATATAGCCGCTGTGCGAAAGTGTGACGACGACATCGGCCGGTGTAATCAAATCTTCCATACTCAAATCTTGCGTATCGACAATAATCTCACTGCGGCGTTTGTCACCAAATTGCAGTTTGATTGCATCCAGTTCTTCAGTGATGATGCTGGTAATACGTTCTGGGCTAGCCAGGGTATTAAGATAATCAATAATTTTTTCTATGACTTCCTTGTATTCTTCGACGATTTTTTCTTGTTCCAAGCCGGTTAGGCGTTGCAAGCGTAATTCCAAAATCGCTTGCGCTTGCGCATCCGATAAGCGATAACCCTGAGTCTTTAAACCGAATTCTTCACCTAACCCATCTGGGCGTAGTGCGTTGGCATCTGCCATGGCGCGCGATAGCATTTCCTCAACCAATTGAGAACGCCAAACTTTTGTCATAATCGCATCTTTGGCAACAGACGGTGTTGGCGCAGCTTTTATCAGCGCGATGATTTCATCGACATTAGATAAAGCAACTGCCAGACCTTCCAATAAATGCCCGCGTTCACGTGCTTTCTTGAGTTCGAAAACAGTACGCCGCGTGACAACTTCACGGCGATGGCGCAGGAAAGCATCCAGTATCTGCTTTAAATTCAGCAAGCGCGGTTGGCCATCCAAGAGCGCTACCATGTTCATACCGAAGGTATCTTGCATCTGTGTTTCTTTATACAAGTTATTCAGTATGACTTCAGGTACCTCGCCACGCCTCAGTTCGATCACGACACGCATGCCTGATTTATCTGATTCATCGCGTAAATCAGAAATACCTTCAATTTTCTTGTCGCGAACCAATTCACCAATACGGATTAGTAAATTAGCTTTATTAACCTGATAGGGCAATTCATCTACGACGATGCATTGACGACTGCCTTTTTCCATGTCTTCAAAATGAGTGCGGGCACGCATGACAACACGGCCGCGACCTGTACGATACCCGTCTCTTACTCCGGAAACACCATAGATAATACCGGCTGTTGGAAAATCTGGAGCTGGGATGTGCTCAATGAGCTCATCAATACTGATATCGGGATTTCTGAGTAAGGCGAGACAGGCTTCGATAACTTCATTCAGATTGTGCGGCGGAATGTTGGTCGCCATACCTACGGCAATGCCTGAAGAGCCGTTGATCAGTAGATTGGGAATCTTGGCAGGAAGTATCAGTGGTTCTTTCTCAGAATCGTCATAATTGGGGCCAAAATCAACCGTTTCTTTGTCGAGATCAAAAAGCAGCTCATGGGCAATACGCGACATGCGGATTTCAGTGTAGCGCATCGCTGCAGCATTATCGCCATCCACCGAACCAAAATTACCTTGTCCATCAATTAACATGTAACGCAAGGAAAAGTCTTGTGCCATGCGAACAATCGTGTCATATACTGCAGTGTCGCCGTGGGGGTGGTATTTACCGATCACATCGCCCACAATACGTGCAGATTTTTTGTAAGGTCTGTTCCAGTCGTTAGAGAGCTCATGCATGGCGAACAATACGCGCCGATGTACCGGTTTTAATCCATCGCGCACGTCTGGCAGGGCACGGCCGACAATAACACTCATGGCATAATCAAGATAGGAACGCCGCATCTCTTCTTCAAGACTGATGGGCAAAGTTTCCTTAGCGAATTGATTCATATCTTATGATTTTTCTGAGAAACAACAGGTTATGATGCAGAGGTGTATCTTATTACAAATAAAGTATAAGAAATTTATAAATCGGTGCATTCTAACATGCTGTCATCATTTCACAGTTAACTTTGATATATAAAGATTGTGATAATAAGTAGGTTTTTAAAGAAAAAAAGCTTGAAAAAGCAGAATAAATAGGTAAACATAATAGCTTTTCTAACTTTTCCTTAGCAGGTAGGCAGGGTGCTTAATTGAATTTTCCATCTGAAATGAGAGTGTAATGCTGTGCCTAATTTAATGAATACATACTCACGGCTTCCCGTTACCTTTGTCAAGGGCGAAGGGGTGTGGTTGTGGGATGACCAGGGTGAACGGTATCTGGATGCGTTGGCTGGTGTTGCTGTGTGTGGACTTGGGCATTGTCATCCAAGATTAACTCGAGTGATATGTGAACAGGCCAACACACTGATTCATACATCTAATCTATATCATATCGAAAAGCAGGAGCGCTTGGCGGATCGCTTGATTGAATTATCGGGAATGGATAATGCATTTTTCTGTAATTCCGGTGCGGAGGCCAACGAGGCGGCCATAAAACTAGCCCGATTGCATGGACATAATAAAGGAATTTCAATTCCAACGATTGTTGTTATGGAACGCTCATTCCATGGCCGCACGATGGCAACCCTGACAGCAAGTGGAAATCGTAAGGTACAGGCTGGGTTTGAGCCTTTATTGTCGGGATTTGTGCGCGTTCCCTATAACAGCATGGAAGCGATTACACAGGTTGCCGTGAATAATAAAGACGTCGTTGCGGTACTGGTAGAGCCTTTTCAGGGTGAAGGCGGTGTTAATATTCCTGAAGCGCATTATCTAGGGGAATTACGGAGTTTGTGTGATCAATATGGCTGGCTTTTGATGCTGGATGAAGTGCAGTCAGGGATCGCACGGAGTGGAAAATGGTTTGCGTTTCAACATAGTAATATTATGCCGGATGTAATAACTCTGGCGAAAGGTCTAGGGGGGGGGGTCGCGATTGGTGCTTGCTTGGCAAAGGACAAAGCTGCTGAAGTCTTCAAGCCGGGTAATCATGCGTCCACCTTTGGCGGGAATCCACTGGCTTGTGCTGCTGCGATTGAAACACTGAATGTGATTGCCGATGAGAATCTTCTTGAACATGTGACAAAATTGGGCGATTTCATGCGGGATAAGCTGAAAAAACAATTGGCAGATGTCGCGGGAGTTGTGCAAGTCAGGGGCCAGGGTCTGATTGTCGGTATCGAGCTTTCAGTGCCTTGTGGCGAATTGGTAAAGAAAGCTTTGGAAAAGAAGTTATTAATCAATGTAACATCCGATAAAGTGATACGTTTGTTACCTGCGTTTGTGATGCAGCAAGGTGAAGCCGAGCAAGTTGTGGATACGATTTGCTTGTTAATAAAGGAGTTCTTGAATAGCTAAAGCAGATTACCCAAGGTAATGTTTCTCTGATTGGTTATTTATCTCGTTATGCAACTAAAGCATTTTTTGCAATTCAATGATTTTTGCCGTGAAGAATATGAGTATTTATTTGAGCGCACTCGCTGGATAAAGCAGGAGTTCAAGCAATACCGGCAATACTGGCCTTTGAGTGACCGCACGCTGGCGATGATATTTGACAAAAATTCGACCCGTACGCGCTTGTCATTTGAAGCAGGTATGCATCAATTAGGTGGCGCGGCAATCTATCTGTCAACGCGTGATACGCAACTGGGACGAGGGGAGCCGGTAGAAGATGCTGCGCGGGTGATTTCGCGTATGGTCGATCTGATAATGATTCGTACCTATGAGCATGACATTATTAAGCGCTTTGCGGAGAATTCAAGAGTTCCGATAATTAATGGATTAACCGATGAATATCACCCCTGTCAAATTATGAGTGATATCTTTACGTATATTGAATACAGAGGCAGTATAGAAGGCAAAACCATCGCGTGGATTGGTGATTCCAATAACATGTGTAATACCTGGTTGCAGGCAGCTGAGATTTTTAATTTTAAAGTACATGTATCAACGCCTCCTGGCTATGATATTAATCCTGAGAAAATAGGGTTAAGTAGCGCAACACATTATGAAAGGTTTGCCAATCCCCACAAAGCGGTGATTGGTGCGGATCTTGTTACTACAGATGTGTGGACCAGTATGGGGTTTGAATCAGAAGCTGAGCAAAGAAAAAATGATTTTGCTGAATTCTGCGTTGATGAGGAGATGATGTCTTTGGCTAAAAACAATGCACTATTCATGCATTGTTTGCCAGCTCATCGCGGTGAAGAAGTCAGCGCAGAAGTCTTGGATGGGCCGCAATCGGTAGTATGGGATGAGGCAGAAAACCGGCTGCATACGCAAAAAGCACTGATGGAATATTTACTATTGGGTAAATTAGGTGCTGGAAGTTAAGCTTGCATTTTAAAATAAACTTGTGATTCCCCGTGGTCTTGCCACAAGGAACATATAGTTTGTGTTTTTAAAGTCAGTGAAGCGCGCCTTTTTTGGTTTTCAGCGCCGTAATACCCGTGGTCTTGCCGCGGGGATAGGTGCAGGGCGCGCGGAGCAAATTTATTGATTTAAGTTCTATATCGTAGTTGTGCGAGATGAAAAAACATAATGAAAAAAATTAACAAAGTTGTTTTGGCCTTTTCGGGAGGCTTGGATACTTCAGTAATCTTGAAATGGTTGCAGGATACCTATCAATGTGAAGTTGTGACATTTACTGCTGATATCGGGCAGGGGGAGGAAGTTGAACCAGCGCGAGCAAAGGCAAAGCAACTCGGTGTCAAGGAAATTTATATAGATGATTTGCGTGAAGAGTTTGTACGTGATTTTGTATTTCCGATGTTTCGAGCGAATACGATTTATGAAGGGGAATATTTGCTGGGTACAAGCATAGCGCGTCCATTGATTGCAAAAAGGCAAATTGAAATTGCCAATGAAACAGGGGCGGATGCGGTGTCGCATGGTGCAACGGGTAAAGGGAACGATCAGGTGCGGTTTGAGTTGGGATATTATGCGCTGCAGCCAGATATTCATGTGATAGCGCCTTGGCGTGAATGGGATTTAACTTCAAGAGAGAAGCTGCTTCTCTATGCTGAACTACATGGCATTCCGGTTGAAATGAAAAAGAAAGCAGGATCGCCTTACAGTATGGACGCAAATCTTTTGCATATTTCCTACGAAGGCAGGATTCTTGAGGATCCAGCGACGGAGCCGGAGGAATCAATGTGGCGTTGGAGTGTTTCGCCCGAGAAAGCGCCGGATGAACCTGAGTATTTGGATGTGGAGTTTAAGCGCGGCGATATTGTCGCGCTGAATGGCAATAAATTATCACCAGCGAGTGTACTAGAGAAGCTCAACCAATTGGGTGGAAAACACGGAATAGGTAGATTAGATTTGGTTGAGAATCGCTATGTTGGTATGAAGTCTCGCGGGTGCTATGAAACGCCCGGTGGAACAATTTTATTGCGCGCGCATCGTGCGATTGAATCGATAACTTTGGATCGGGAAGTAGCGCATCTAAAGGATGACTTGATGCCACGCTATGCAGCCTTGATTTATAATGGGTATTGGTGGAGTCCGGAACGTAAAATGTTACAGGCTATGATTGATGGCAGTCAGGAAAGAGTGAATGGCTGGGTGAGATTGAAATTGTATAAAGGGAATGTCATTGTAGTAGGAAGAGATTCCCGTACTGATTCATTATTTGATCCGAATATTTCGACCTTTGAAGATGATGCGGGTGCTTATAATCAAAGCGATGCAGCAGGATTCATAAAACTAAATGCTTTAAGGTTGCGTATTGCAACTGGAGTTGAAAGGAATAAAAATTAAGGTTTTCCAGGTAGCGCGGTGCAAGATCCAAATCAATTGCCTCAGTTAAGAGAGATAAAATGCCAACATTTGATATTGTCTCAGAAGTTGATAAACAAGAAATCAGGAATGCAGTGGAACAGGTAAACAAAGAGGTGAGCACTCGATTTGATTTTAAGGGATCGGATGCGAGGGTTGAACAAGCTGATTATCAGCTAACAATGTATGCAGATGATGAATTTAAGCTGGAACAAGTATCCGATATCCTGGTGGTTAAATTGACGAAGCGAAATGTGGATGTGCGATGTCTGGACAAGGGGCAGGTTGAAAAAATAAGTGGCAATAAAGTAAAACAAGTAGTGACAGTTAAAACAGGACTTGAAACAGAGCTAGCTAAGAAAATTGTTAAATATATTAAGGATAGTAAGCTTAAAGTGCAAGCGAGTATTCAAGGGAATGTAGTACGTATAACAGGTGCAAAAAAGGATGTGCTGCAGGAAACGATACGATTAATAAAAAAAACAATAGATAATTTTCCGCTGCAATTCCAAAACTTTAGAGATTGATTAGATAGAAGATACAGAATCAAGCTTATTGAAAATCATTGGCATGTTTTAGAAATTAAATACTGGATTAGCAAAATGGGTCATGACTGTCTATGTTTGTCTTGACATGAAACAATAAACCCAATAGAATCCGCTCTCTTTTTTACCGTATCTTGTACGAGATATGAAGGTGCCAAATTGTTAATTACTAGCGCCTGAGTAAATAAATAAAACAGCAAATAGTACGTGGACGGCTAAAAGCCGTCCCAGTTTTTTAGGACATAGAAATGCCGACAATTAGTCAGTTAGTTCGAAAACCACGCACCGCTAAGCGAGTTAAAAGCAGCGTTCCAGCATTAGAGAATAGCCCACAAAAAAGAGGGGTCTGCACAAGGGTATACACGACAACGCCAAAAAAACCGAATTCAGCATTGCGCAAAGTTGCAAGGGTTCGATTAACTAACGGGTTTGAAGTATCAAGCTACATCGGTGGAGAAGGGCACAACCTTCAAGAACACTCGGTTGTGTTGATTCGTGGTGGTCGTGTAAAAGATTTGCCAGGTGTTCGATATCATACAGTTAGAGGTAGTCTAGATACAGCAGGAGTGAAGGATCGTAAGCAGGGTCGATCAAAATACGGTTCGAAAAAGCCAAAAACTGCCTAGAAAATAGATTAGGTGCTGTTTTTGTTGATAGATAAAATATGTTGCAAAAGGTAATGAGGTTGCATAATGCCAAGACGTAGAGAAGTTCCAAAGCGTGAGATATTGCCAGATCCAAAATATCACAATGTTGAATTAGCAAAATTTGTTAATGTTTTAATGACTCGCGGTAAAAAATCAGTGGCAGAGAGGATTATTTACGGGGCGTTAGAGCATATAGAAAAGAGAACTGGCAATGATCCATTGGAAGTTTTTACGCAAGCATTGACTAATGTTCGTCCAATAGTGGAAGTTAAAAGTCGTCGTGTTGGCGGTGCAAATTATCAAGTTCCAGTTGAAGTTAGATCAGTGCGTCGCAATGCTTTGGCCATGCGATGGCTTAGAGATGCGGCTAGAAAGAGAAGCGAGAAGTCAATGGATTCAAGACTGGCAGGTGAGCTAACGGAAGCATCTGAGGGCCGCGGGGGAGCAGTAAAGAAACGAGAAGAAGTACATAGAATGGCTGAATCAAATAAAGCATTTTCTCATTTCAGGTTTTAATTGACAGAGATTTTATGTATTTAAATCATTCGTAATTAGAATTAATTGTAAGGCATTTGACTGTGGCAAGAAAAACACCCATTGAGCGTTATAGAAACATAGGTATTATGGCGCATATCGACGCTGGCAAGACAACGACCACTGAGCGTGTGCTCTTTTATACTGGTGTGTCGCATAAATTAGGCGAAGTTCATGATGGCGCGGCTACCATGGATTGGATGGAGCAAGAGCAGGAAAGGGGAATAACAATTACCTCAGCTGCTACAACATGTTTCTGGAAAGGGATGGCTGAGAATTATCCAGAGCATCGAATTAATATCATAGATACACCAGGTCACGTAGATTTTACCATTGAAGTTGAGCGTTCTTTGCGTGTTCTGGATGGTGCGTGTACGGTATTTTGTGCAGTCGGTGGTGTGCAGCCGCAAACCGAGACGGTTTGGAGGCAGGCAAACAAATATAAAGTTCCGCGGTTGGCATTTGTGAACAAGATGGATCGATCGGGTGCTAACTTCATGCGCGTGTATGAGCAGATTAAAACGCGTCTTAAAGCAGTGCCAGTACCGATACAGTTGCCGATAGGTGTGGAAGATAGGTTTGAAGGGGTTATCGATTTAGTCAAGATGAAAGCCATTTATTGGGATGAGGAAAGTCGTGGTACTAAGTATCAGGAGCGGGATATACCCTCAGAGTTAAAAGCAGATGCACAGATATGGCGAGAAAAAATGCTGGAAACAGCAGCAGAAGCAAATGAAGACTTGATGAACAAGTATCTTGAAAATGGGGATTTGGAAGCTTCAGATATTAAAAGTGGCTTGCGGGCACGAACTATAAATAATGAAATAGTGCCCATGATGTGCGGAACCGCCTTTAAGAATAAGGGTGTGCAAGCTATGTTGGATGCGGTTATAGATTATATGCCGGCACCAACGGATGTATTGGCGATACAAGGTGAAACTGAGCGTGGTGAGCCGGATAAGAGATTGGCTGATGATAACGAGCCTTTCTCAGCATTAGCATTTAAGATTGCGACCGATCCATATGTAGGGCAGCTAATATTCTTCAGAGTTTATTCGGGGGTAGTTGTATCGGGAGATACAATCTATAACCCGGTCAAAGGAAGAAAAGAAAGAATTGGCAGGATACTTCAAATGCACGCAAATCAGCGTGAAGAAATCAAAGAAGTCCGGGCTGGAGATATAGCGGCGGCAGTTGGCCTCAAAGATGTCGTTACCGGAGATACTTTGTGCGATCCGCATAAAATAATTACATTGGAAAGAATGGATTTTCCAGAACCAGTCATACATGTGGCTGTTGAGCCAAAGACGAAAGTAGATCAGGAGAAAATGGGTATTGCACTTAATAGACTGGCTCAAGAAGATCCTTCTTTCAGGGTGCGAAGTGATGAAGAATCAGGGCAGACAATTATCTCTGGTATGGGGGAGTTGCATCTAGAAATCATTGTCGATCGTATGAAAAGGGAATTTGGAGTAGAAGCTAATGTAGGAGCACCTCAGGTTGCTTATCGTGAAGCGATAAAGAAACAAGTTGAAGTAGAAGGGAAATTTGTGAAGCAATCAGGGGGGCGCGGACAGTATGGTCATGTATGGCTGAGGATGGAGCCAAATGAAACTGGAAAAGGTTTCGAGTTCATAGATCAAATAAAGGGTGGCTCAGTGCCGCGAGAATATATACCTGCAGTTGAAAAGGGGTTATTGGAAACGCTGCCAAGTGGTGTGTTGGCTGGATATCCGGTGGTGGATGTAAAGGTAATACTTTTTGATGGATCATACCATGATGTGGACTCTAATGAAAATGCATTCAAAATGGCGGCTTCAATAGCTTTCAAGGATGGGATGCGCAAAGCAAATCCAGTGTTACTAGAACCGATGATGGCGGTTGAAGTGGAAACACCAGAAGATTTTATGGGAAATGTTGTCGGTGATTTATCATCGAGACGTGGCATGATCCAAGGTATGGAAGATGTGCCTGGATTCAAGGTAATCCGAGCTGAAGTGCCATTAGCAGAAATGTTTGGATATTCTACGGCGTTGCGATCTGCTACGCAAGGAAGAGCAACTTACTCAATGGAATTTAAGCATTATTCTGAAGCTCCTAAGAATGTAGCAGAGGCAATAATAAATAAGAAATGATTGAATGTGAATAGAGTGTAAAGGAATGAGTCATGGCAAAAAGTAAATTTGAGCGGTCGAAGCCACACGTAAATGTTGGTACGATAGGGCATGTTGATCATGGAAAGACGACGCTGACAGCGGCGATT
>NZ_JAIEME010000004.1 GCF_019752415.1 Nitrosomonas sp. | reverse complement strand
CTCCGGTGTCTATCCGCCAGAACACGGCGATGCCTTCGGAGCAACTGATTATGCCGCGTGGGCTTATACCTTTGCAGTCAATACCATGGCACCGCTAAAAATGGCCGAGGCTTTTATCCAACAGATTTCCACAAGCCAGTTGAAAACCATTATCACCATCACCAGCAAAATGGGCAGCATTGCAGACAATCGCGGCGGCGGCAGTTACATCTACCGATCAAGCAAAGCAGCAGTCAATATCGTGATGAAAAGCCTGTCGATTGACCTGAATTCAAACCAGGTTACCGCAGTGTTACTCCATCCGGGATGGGTCAGAACCAGCATGGGCGGCCCGAATGCATTTATCACTACCGAACAAAGCGTCACCGGCATGCGCCGTGTCATCAGCAACTTGAAATTTTCGGACTCAGGGAAGTTTTATGCGTTTGATGGGCAGATTGTGCCTTGGTGAAGTTTTCTGACTTAGTATTTATTCTGTCACTCAAAAAATAATGCAAAGCACAAATATACGTACGTATTACACCCTGCGCAGACTGAAAAAGCTGAACTTATAATGCCATTTTTGCTGCTTTCCATTCATAGCTCTCAGATTAAAGTTTATTAAACTTCCTCATTAAGCTGAACCCAGATACCAATCAGGAACGGCTTTCTTATATTGCTGCAAACTGCGTTCAGCGATGCGCAATTTATTCAATAGCACAGTCAATTGAGAATAAAATTGGTCACTGGCCATCAGCTGCTGCCATTCGTCACCATCCGGATCATCTTCATCCAAATTGCGCCAGAAAAGATTGCAAAAGCTATTGAATGAAACCGGCCGCCCTGCGATTAAATCGGTTTTTATTTTTTGATCTATCCAACGTTGCCGTCTGCTGATTAAGTCTTCAGCGCCTTCACAGACAACAACCGATAGATAGGCATATAAATCCGATGTGCTGCGAATACTTTCGAGTTCAGGAAACTTTTGTTTACCGATGGCATTTGCAATCAATTCTTGCAAAGCAATGGTCGAAATTTTAAGGCTTACACCCGTTTGCAATGTGTAGATTTTATCGAGGTACATAGGTCAGTAGAAACAAATAATGAAGCCGAAGCCAATGAATAATTCGATTGAGAATCGATGCTAAGGTTCATTTTTACTCAGAAGTACAGTTGTTGCAACAAAAAAGCAACGAGCAATTATTATTCGTATCGTATGAACTCTTCTGCCAGGGCATCGGCACCATGCCGGTCGATCAGCGCATCCATTTCTGCCAGCAAGACATCATCTTCATCCTCATCCAATACGCCAGCGCCGACCAAACTTGCTAACAAGCCAGAAATCATCGCATCTTTTACGGTTTCGAGCGTCGGCGGGTTTTCTTGATCCCGGTCATTGATCACGGCGTCAATGACTCGTGATAAGGGCTCGCTGGCATTTTCCTTCACAAAGTCAATGGCTAATGCCGATTCGCCAAATTCCTCAATCAATGCATCCAGTTCATCCAGCAATGATTCATTAATATCAAAATGGTGCCGCTCCTCTGTTTCAGTAAATGCATCGCTAAGCAGATCTGCAACAAAATCATGAATGGTGGCAAGCGTTATATCTTGCTCCAGCTCTGACTTATTCACGCGATCTTCAATAAGCGCGGATAAATTAGAGCTGACACGGCTGGCAATATCAATCGGGTTTCGTATCATGGCAAAACTCCTAGTAAATAATTTTCGATCAACAGAATACGCACAATTACTCCTTCTCTCGCCGAGTTGCATCGGCTAAGCAAGCAATCACTTCTTCATCGGTCACTTGCGGAAAATCTCCGTAAAACTGCCCTACCGCATAGAAATTGATTGGGGACGACAAGCAAACAATATGATCCGCCTTTCCCTCTAATTTCCTCAATGTCTCCGGCGGTGCGACGGGGATGGCACAGATCAATTCTGCCGGTTTTTTGTTACGTAATGCATGCAGTGCGGCAATCATCGTCGATCCCGTAGCCAACCCGTCATCAATGACGATGACAATCCGCCCAGCGGGATCAACCGGCGGATGCATAGGGGTGTATTGCGCGCGCCGCTGCCGGATGGTTTCCAGCTGAACAGATACTTCCCGATTGATGTAATCCTGATCAGCACCGGCTTGCTCGGCATACTCAGTCAGATAAACCCAACCGCTCTCATCAACAGAACCGATCGCAAACTCGGGATTGCCCGGCGCGCGCAATTTGCGCACCAGCACCACATCCATCTCGCCGTTCAATTGCTCGGCGATCACCTTGGCCATCGGCACAGCGCCTCGGGGAATAGCCAATATCAGCGGATTTTTATCCTGATACTCAGAAAGCGCCTCCGCCAGTTTCCCGGCTGCTGTGATACGGTCGGCAAAAATCATAATGGCTCCTTAACATGATTATGACATGGTGCGATTGATTAGGAGGCGCAATTCCTTCAAGGAACGGGTATTCAGAACATCGTGTTTTTCCAGCCAACCACGCCGCGCTTGCCCGATGCCAAAGCGCAAATTGGCGAAATCATAAACGCTATGGGCATCGGAATTAATGCTGATTAACACACCTTCCTCCTTGGCCATTTGACATTGGGTGTCGAGCAAATCCAACCGTTCCGGATGCGCGTTCAGTTCCAAAAAGCAACCGCGATTTCTGGCTTCGCGAATAGTGCGCAGCATGTCGACATCATAGGGTGCGCGGCGCTGAATCAGACGCCCTGTCGGATGTGCCAGCAGGGTAAAATACGGATGCTGCATGGCGCGCAGAATGCGCTCTGTTTGTTTGGCGCGCGACAGATTAAAACTGCTATGCACCGCACCCACCACCATATCCAGCCGTGCCAACGCACTATCCGGCAGATCTAAATTACCATCTTCCAGAATATCCACCTCAATGCTTTTCAGCAAAGTAATTCCCTTCAGCTCTGTATTTATTTGATCAATTTCATCGCATTGTTGCGCCAATTGCAATGGATCAAGACCATGCGTGAAAGCTAACCGGCGCGAATGCTCGGTAATCGCAATATACTCAAAACCATTCGATAAAGCCGCCTGTGCCATTTCACGCAAGCTGTTATGCCCATCCGTTGCTTTGGTATGCACATGCAAGTCACCGCGCAGATCGATTTGTTCCACTAATTGCGGTAATTGCCCTGCTCTTGCCATGGCAATTTCCCCGCGATTTTCACACAATTCGGGGGGAATATAAGATAAACCCACAGCGGCATACGCCGACGCTTCCGTTTCACCCGCGATACGTGTTTTATCCCGGAAGACACCGTATTCATTGATCTTTAATCCACTCTTCTGTGCCATGCGCCGGATCGCAATGTTATGAGACTTCGATCCGGTAAAATAATGCAGTGCCGCACCATAGGATTCCGCCTTGACGACGCGCAAATCCACTTGCAAGCCGCATTTAAGAATCACACTGGCGCGTGTGGGGCCTGCCGACAAGATTTCGGCTACTTCTTCGTAATTTGTAAAACGTTGCACCACTTGGCTTGTTTCGGTCGTTGAAGCTGTGGCGAGAATATCCAAATTGCCAACCGCTTCACGCATGCGCCGGTAACTGCCTGCAACAGTGACTTTCAAAACACCGGGAATCGTTGTAAGAAATTTTTCCAGCGCTTCCGCATATTGCGCTGCTATTGCCAATTTGAAGCGCCGCGTCTGATTGGCATGCACCTCGATCGCTTGCAGAATGTTGTTCTCGGTTTTTTCGCCAAAACCCGGCAAGGCGCGAATTCGACCATCGCGTGCAGCCCGGTACAATTGTTCCAGCGTTTGCACATCGAGATCGTGATATAACGCTTTGACCCGTTTCGGACCAAGGCCGGGTATTTTCAGCAGCTCAGTAATGGCAGGAGGCAGCTCGGTATGTAACCGATCCAGCAGGCTGTACTAACTATTGTGCCGTTCTGGGAGTAGTGAGCCAGCCTCTAGCGCGGAGGGTTAAGACAAAACTTGCGCATTGAGAATGCTTCAGTCCTGCATTATCTTGCAGGCGTGCAGACAAAACGATAACACAATGAAGGCGGCTGGCAAGCCACGCCGCAAGCACTCGGAAAGCAAAGCCACATGGCCCGGAAGAAAACAAGTTCACCGGCAGTATGCTGATGATGGTTGTATATCCGGAGATATCGTGGCGCTGGAAGATGATGACCTGCAGCAAGGTGAATCCCTAATCCAGCCTTTCATGCGATCAGGTTGACATCTGCATCCGAAACTATCCCTGTAGGAACTGCGCAGTCAGACCTTAATCAATTACCAACACCTGCCCGCTACAATGACTATACTCGATTCCGCACCCGGTTACCCGGTAACAACTTCTTCTACATTAAAAACAATGGCGGAACAGCTGGATCAAGAGCGCATTCTGCACGACCGGAAAGCTTAAAAATAAGGAAAGTAATCGCCATCACCTACTTGTTGCAGGCATGACAGAAATGCTTGACAAAATTATCAAAGCGAGCAAGATTGAAAATAAAGTTTAGCCATTATTAATGAATAGCTGTCATTGCAGCAATGCGTGAGTATTATTGTTATTTCACAATAAATAAGTTGCATCAGAGGAGATTTATCATGGGTACAAAAAGCACACACCCCGGTTTTCATCCAATTAGTCGCTGCGATGGCATTTTTCAAGAACAGATACACGACACTTACCAAACCAAAGTCAAATTTCCGGAACCAACGGTTTGCCCGCAATGTAGCGCAGTATTTCATAAAGGGCGATGGCAATGGCTTGGCGCACCTGCCAATGCGCATCAACATAACTGTCCGGCGTGCCAGCGTATTCTTGAGAATCAGCCAGCAGGCTTTGTGACCTTAGCAGGTGAGTTTCTTGTTGCGCATCGGGATGAAATAGTAAGTCTGATACACAATGTAGAAAAAAAAGAAAAAGCCGAACATCCGCTGAAGCGAATCATGGCAACCGAAGAAGAGGGAAATGGTATTGGTAACCGCTACCGATATTCACCTTGCTCGTGGTATTGGTGAGGCAATTCACCATGCTTATCAGGGTGAGTTGGAATTTCACTACAATCCGGCAGAAAACTTATTGCGTGTAAATTGGTCTCGTTTACTCGAAATTCAGTCTGTTAAACGGATTGGATAAACAAAAAAGGAGAATATGATGAGTGTCGGTGAAATTTGCAATCGTGAAGTAATTACTATTCAACGTGATGAGACGATTCAAGAAGCCGCCAAACTGATGCGGCAATATCACGTGGGGGCCGTTATTGTGATCGATAAGCTCGATGGTCGTACAGCACCCGTAGGCATTGTCACGGATCGTGATCTGGTTGTCGAAGTTCTGGCAACGGAATTGGATGAAACGGTGATTACCGTCGGCGATATTATGGCACCGAAAGTATTTACAGTTAAAGAAAGTACCGCGACTTACGAAGCAATCGAATTTATGCGCCGCAAAACCATCCGGCGCTTACCGATAGTGGATGAAGCCGGGGAATTGGTTGGAATACTGACTTTAGATGATGCACTGGAATTACTATCCGAAGAATTACTTAATCTCTCCAAACTGGTAAGGTACGAGCAAAAAAAAGAAACGCGGCACCGTCCGTAATAGCGGAATCCGGGACTTGATGCATTATGCAGTATCGGCACTATCGCCAACGTTGTGCGCCATGTTGCTTCAGACGACGGAACTCATCATGCCATCTGCCAAGGTATAGAACGATTTCAGATTGAAGAAATCATCGAAGGTTACCCATTCCTTGCAGCCCGTGTAAAACGTATTAAGGAAACAGCTCACGTCACAACTCAGGCAGAAGCGCTCGCATTGCAGTTGTGCGAACGCGCTGTCGAGATTTTATCGCTATTGCCCGGAGTTCCGGCAGAGCTTGCACATGCATTGCAAGCCACGCGCACGCCGTCGGATCTGGCCGATATTACTGCCAGCCTACTTGATACCGAAGTCAATGAAAAACAGATGCTGCTCGAAACGATAGATACTGAGGAGCGGCTGCAGAAAGTGTTGCAGATTTTATCGCGCCGTATCGAAGTTTTAAGACTCTCCCAGGAAATCGGCGAGCGCACCAAAGAACAAATGGAAGATCGCGAGCGTAAGTATTTATTACACGAACAGTTAAAAGCAATCCAGAAAGAGCTGGGCGAAGACGGCGGTAACGATCAAGAAATTGCACAATTGAATGAGGCGATCACCGGAGCAGGCATGCCCAGTGATGTCGAAGCGCAGACGCGCAAAGAATTGCAACGATTGCAGCGCATGCCGAGCGCATCGAGCGAATACTCGATGTTGCACACCTATCTGGAATGGATGACCGAATTACCGTGGCGGCTACCTGAGGAAACGCCGATCGATTTGAATAGCGCGCGTCAAATTCTGGAAACCGATCATTTTGGATTAGAGCGCATCAAGCAGCGCATTATTGAATTTCTGGCGGTACAAAAACTGAAACCGCAGGGCCGGGCGCCTATTCTTTGCTTTGTCGGACCACCTGGAGTAGGTAAGACTTCGCTAGGCCAAAGCATCGCACGTGCTTTGCAACGGCCTTTTGTGCGTGTGTCATTAGGCGGTGTGCATGATGAAGCCGAAATGCGCGGCCATCGCCGCACCTATATTGGTGCCATGCCAGGAAATATTGTGCAAGGGTTGCGTAAGGCTAGTGCGCGTAATTGTGTCATGATGCTCGATGAAATCGACAAAATGTCAGCCAGCATACAGGGCGACCCGTCCGCAGCACTGCTTGAAGTACTGGATCCGGAGCAGAATTCAACTTTTCGTGATAATTATTTAGGTGTGCCGTTTGATCTAAGCCGGGTGATCTTCATTGCTACGGCGAATGTAATCGACAATGTGTCGCCGCCAGTACGTGACCGCATGGAAATTATTGATTTGCCCGGTTACACACAAGAAGAAAAGCTTCAAATCGCATTGCGTTATCTAGTACAGCGGCAGAGTGAAGTAAATGGTTTGTATGAAGAACAATGCAAATTAACATCCCAAGCGCTGGAAAGCATTATTGCGGATTACACCCGTGAAGCCGGTGTGCGTCAGTTTGAAAGGGAAATCGGCCGAGTGATGCGTCATGCAGCTTTGCGTATCGCCGAAGGTGAACAGCAGAAAGTGCATATTGATGCAGCTGATTTGGATGCCATTCTAGGTTCAAAAAAATATGAGCATGAATTAGCAATGCATACGGACCTCTCTGGAGTCGCTACGGGCCTGGCCTGGACACCGGTGGGTGGCGATATTCTATTTATCGAAGCCACACGGGTCAATGGTAGCGGGCGGTTGATTCTGACCGGGCAGCTCGGTGATGTGATGAAAGAAAGCGCGCAAGCAGCTCTCACCTTAGTCAAGGCGCGCGCAAGCGATTTGAATATTCCGGTATCTCTGTTTGACGGTGTTGATGTGCATCTGCATGTTCCGGCAGGTGCTATTCCAAAAGACGGACCGAGCGCAGGTGTTGCAATGTTCATTGCACTCGTTTCATTATTCACTAACCGGCCCGTATGCCATGATGTCGCGATGACCGGAGAAATCAGTCTACGTGGATTAGTATTACCCGTAGGCGGTATCAAGGAAAAGATACTGGCGGCAGAACGTGCCGGTCTGCGAACGGTATTGTTGCCTGCCCGAAACCAGAAGGATCTACGCGATTTACCGGAAGCAACACGTATGGCAATGCAGTTTGTTTTATTAGAAACAGCAGATGATGCGATTCAAGCTGCATTACGCCATGTCGGCACATATTTTCCAGCTACTGAATTCAAACTTGCCTGAATATCGTTTACCAGGCATATACAAAAATAAAACCAACAAAACCTTCTCGGAATAAACGCATCACTTAACAACAGATGCGGCTATATGCCGCATTGACGCCTGAACTAGCTTAACCCAAAATACAAATGCATCTATGAATAAGTTTAAATGAAGCTGTTATGTTCTTGTCATATTCCCTTGTTACTCTAGAGCTACCATCATGTACGAGGAGTGAATTCAAATGAAACAGTCCGAAACTCAAACTAAACTTGGTATCAATAATAATCACCTAAATAAACAAAAAGACAATCACCCATTTCATAGAATCGGCCAATTACGCCGCGCAAAGATGCATGCAGCATGCCTAATCGAATCTATCGACAGCAACAAGGCTCTGCCTCTACCCTTGCATCAGCTATTGGAAGCCAGCCTGGTTCTGGATACAACAGATTCAAGAATTCTTGCTGTTTACTTAAAACGATCGCCGGCCACAATTCGTAACGAATTCCAAAGAATCAGAACCATACTTGGAGCATATCAAGATATCTCAGAAAATCTCCAATATAAAGCCTCTGTCATTAGCTAATTCTAATTCGCGGTAGAAACCACCCTAGACCCCAATCTCATCATGTTAATATTCTTCTTTTTATTATTATGATCGTTTGCAAAAATGAAGATTGTCCAATGAGATTATTGTTTTTATTTATCCTGCTCATCTGCATCAGTCTTCTGGGCTATGCACAATATCTGCAACATCTGGAAGGATTACTACCATGTCCGCTATGTGTAGCGCAACGTCTTGCCTACTGGTTACTGGGTTTAGTCGCACTATTGGCATTTCTACACAATCCTAAAGTTATCGGGCGCCGCTTCTATGCTGCTTTGATGTGCATTTTGGCACTCATAGGTACAGTCATCGCAGCGAGGCATGCCTGGTTAATACGTTACCCGGAATCCTTTGAATGTGGTATTAGTCCAGAGGAAGCTTTTCTAAATTCTTTACCGCTTGCCGGTTGGTGGCCAGGAATGTTCGAGGCGAATGGTGATTGTGCGGATGTCGACTGGAAATTTTTATTGCTGGCCATCCCGGATTGGTCATTGATTACTTTTGTCAGCCTTGGAATCGTATCGCTCTATATGCTATTGGCGAAAAAATAGCTTAACGCTACTATCCGCGAGGATGATGCTCGGTATGCAACTGTTTCAGGCGTTCACGCGCGATATGGGTATAAATCTGCGTGGTGGAGATATCTGCATGACCCAATAGTAACTGCACCACTCGCAAATCAGCACCGTGATTCAACAAATGGGTGGCAAATGCATGACGCAGGGTGTGCGGGGATAGCGGCTTATCATTACCCGCTAATTGCGCATAACGTTTGATGAGATACCAGAAAGCCTGGCGTGTCATTGCAGCTCCGCGTGTTGTCACAAATATGGTATCGGTCACAATACCATTCAGCAAAGCAGGTCTGGCTTCTTTGGTATAACGGCTCAACCATTCAAGAGATTCTTCTCCAAGCGGAGCAAGGCGTTCCTTTCTCCCCTTACCCATGACTCGTAACACCCCCATGTCCATACTGACTTGCGAATATCTTAGGTTAATCAGCTCCGATACCCTCAGACCACTGGCATACAGAACTTCCAGCATCGCACGATCACGCAAACCAAGCGGGTGTTTAAGATCGGGTGCGCTCAGCAGCAGCTCGACTTCTGTCTCTGTGAGGCTATCGGGTAGGCTGCGCTGCAGTTTGGGTGTATCAATGTTGAGGCTGGGATCTGTCGTAATTTTGCCTTGGCGCAATAAGAAGCGGTAAAAACGCTTTAAGCTGGACAATTCACGGCTCGTTGTACTGGCCTTCATTTTAGCGGAAACTCTGGATGCCAGAAAATCGAGCAAGTCAGAGTGTGTTGCCTCGGTTAGTACACTATTATCTTGATTTCGTTTTCTTAACCATTCACTAAAAAGCTGTAGATCGTTACGGTAACTATCCAGTGTATTACGCGACAAGCCATCTTCCAGCCATAATGCATCGGAAAACTCATCCAACAAACCAGCGTTTAGTTCAAGTGCTCTCATGACGCAACAACCACCGCTTGATCTCTAAAGGGTCACCATCACTTGCATTCATAAAACCTCCTAAACCGCCATTCTTGGAAATAACTCTATGACATGGTATGACAATTGGAATTCTATTAGCACCGCAGGCGCGACCTACCGCTCTTGGTGCAGAATGCAGTTGCTCTGCTATTTCGGCATAACTGCTCGTTTCTCCGCTCGGGATAGCCTGAATGGCTTGCCACACTCGCTGCTGATGCGTCGTGCCACTGATATGCAAACACAAATCAAATAAAAAATTTGGTTCCGTCAAGTATGCTTCTAATTGCCTATACACTTCTTTCGCCAGTAAAGTTTTTGGTGTCAGAGGTCTTGTACCAATTGGCAAATAATCAATATCAGTAAGCCAATCTTCTTCTGTTCTAATACCTAAAACAGCAAATGGAGTAATCAGTTTTGCTTGATATTGCCTTATCGAACCAAAAACCTGATTATTCGTTGAGTTACCCACTGTCTGCTTGAATACTTGTTTGGGAAATGAGTTAGCGCTTCACGCTACATCCAATAAATGGACATTAGAAATGAGAAGAAGTTTCAATTTACCAGAACAATCTTCCGTCATCATAGAATGAATACCGGAAGATTACACAGGCCTTATAGAGGTTCTCGAATTCAGGATTTCAGCAATAGCAATTCATTGAGTCTTTTTACAAATGCTGCAGGATCCTCAAGCTGGCCACCTTCAGCCAGTAAGGCTTGATCAAACAAAATATGACTCCAGTCTTCAAAATTTTCCACTTCTGATTTTAGCCTCTGAACCATCGGATGATGTGGATTGATTTCAAGGATTGGCTTAGCATGCTGTACCTTTTGTCCAGCAGATTTCAGTAATCTTTCCAAATTACCACCCATATCATAAGTGTCTGCGACAAGACAGGCTGGCGATTCAGTCAAACGGAATGTAACACGTACATCTTTTACTTGCTCAATGAGCGCTGCTTTCATTTTGTCAATTAATTCTTGATAGGCACTGCTTTCCTTCTCATGCTCTTCTTTTTCAGCTTCGTCTTCCAGGCTTCCCAGATCCAAACCACCTTTTGCAACGGATTGAAGCTGCTTTCCTTCAAACTCGGTCAAATTGGTTACTAGCCATTCATCAACACGATCTGATAACAGAAGTACTTCGATACCTTTCTTACGAAAAACTTCTAGATGGGGGCTACTTTTTGCAGATTTAAGGTTGTCAGCAGTGACATAGTAAATCTTGTCCTGCCCCTCTTTCATCCGATGCAAATAGTTTTCCAGAGAAACAGTCGGTTCATCGGTATTACTTTGAGTCGTGACAAAACGTAGCAGTTTAGCAATGCGTTCACGATTGGAATAATCTTCACCCACGCCTTCTTTCAGAACTAATCCAAATTCCCGGTAGAAAGTTCTAAATTTTTCTTTCCCTTCATCGTCCTTATTCTTGGATAGTTCTTCTATCAATCCCAGCATTTTCTTGACTATACCTGCTCTGATCGATTCGATATCTTTGGATTCTTGCAATATCTCGCGAGACACATTCAAAGGCAAGCTATTTGAATCAACCACCCCGCGCACGAAGCGCAGATAATTTGGCAACAGCTTTTCAGCATCATCCATGATAAATACACGCTGTACATATAACTTAATGCCATGACGATGTTCACGATCAAATAAATCGAAAGGCGCTCGTGCGGGGATAAAGAGTAATTGCGTGTATTCCTGTTTGCCTTCTACCCGTGCATGCAAATAGGCAAGCGGCGGCTCAAAATCATGAGCTACATGTTTATAAAACTCGTTGTATTGCTCAGCAGTGATTTCATTTTTAGGGCGCGCCCATAATGCGTTTGCCTTATTAATTGTCTCATCTTCATCAGAAATCCTATTTTTCTTCTCTTCCTGGGACCATTCTTCCTTCTTCATCAAAATTGGCAAAGTAATGTGATCAGAATACTTACGAATGATGGCTCGAATTCGCATACCGTTGAGAAATTCATCCTCATCATTGCGCAAATGCAGAATTATTTCGGTACCGCGCGTCTGCTTCGTTACCATTTCCAGTGTGTAATCGCCTTCACCACTTGATTCCCATCGGATCCCATGCTCAGGAGTTAATCCCGCGCGCCTGGTGATCAGGGTTACTTTGTCCGCAATAATAAATGCTGAGTAAAAACCTACACCGAATTGGCCAATCAAATTTGCATCTTTAGCCTGATCACCCGTCAATGAATTAAAGAACTCTCGTGTTCCTGATTTAGCAATAGTCCCGATATGGTCGATTACTTCTTGCCGAGACATGCCAATACCATTATCGGAAATGGTGATGGTTTGTTCATCGACATCATAACTAACACGAATATTGAGATCTGAATCCGATTCATAAAGTGCAGCATCTGTAAGTCCTTCAAAACGTAATTTATCGGCGGCATCAGAAGCATTCGAAATCAGTTCACGCAAAAAAATTTCCTTATTGCTGTACAAGGAATGAATCATCAGCTTTAGCAGCTGCTTAGCTTCGGTTTGAAAACTTAATTGTTCTTTGGTTGTTTCAGCTTGCACGTTTTCCTCCTTAAATATTTTATCTTTTAGATGGGGGTCACACTGAAAATTTCAAGTTGGCTTATTTACAAATTATTTATTCGGCCAAACACAATACTCCAGGAAACGGATAATACGTCGGAGCCGCAGAAATCCTGCAAAAAAGGTTAAATTCCTTACTAGGTAATATTTTTTCTTCGAGTGCTTCAGAAAATGTAATCACAAGGCCAATTCTGGAAAGAATATCCTTATAGATAAGAACGGCTACATTGAATTTTGAATGGCGTAAAGACTCAATCCCATTAATGCCTGAGGAAAAATACCGAATGCTAAAACTGCAAAACCATTTGCACTGAGAAGAATCCTTACATCACTATTTGGCGTAATAGGTTCATCGGTTTCTGGTTCATCGAAGTACATCAACTTGATAATACGAAGATAATAGAAGGCACCAATTAACGAGAACAATACAGCCACAACCGCCAACCATACATACCCCGCATTGACAACTGCCTGTAATACAGAAAGTTTCGCATAAAATCCAATCATCGGTGGAATACCTGCGAGTGAAAGCATCAACAACAAGGCTATAAATGCATACCAAGAATTTCTTTTACTTAGTCCTTTGAAATCGTTGATGTTCTCAGCCTCGAATCCACTGCGGCATAGCAGCATAACCATTGCAAAAGTACCTAATGTCATCAGAACATAAGCAATCACATAAAATAAAGCGGAACTATAGCCATTAGAATCTGCGCTTATGAATCCAAGCAGTAGAAAACCCATATGCGAAATGGTTGAATATGCCAGCATGCGCTTGATATTTGTTTGTGCAATGGCCGCAATATTACCTACCGCCATCGACATAACAGCTAAGATAATCAGCATGCCTTGCCAATCAGCGGACATTTCCCCCATTCCTTCGACTAATAAGCGCATTACAAAACCAAAAGCAGCCAATTTAGGTGCTGAACCAATAAACAATGTAATAGCAGTCGGAGCGCCTTGATAAACATCAGGTGCCCACATGTGAAAAGGAGCCGCACTTAGCTTGAAACTGATTCCAGCCACTATAAATACAAGACCTACAACTAATACTTCCTTACTGCTTGCTTCACTTTGTATGATCTGAGCAAGCTGAGAAACATGCAATGTTCCAGTCGCTCCATAAACCATTGACATACCATAAAGCAAAAAACCAGATGCCAAAGCACCCAGCACAAAGAATTTCATGGCTGCTTCAGTTGCAACCAATGACTCACGCCGTAACGCCACCAATGCATAAAGAGACAGCGAGAGCAACTCCAAACCAATATACAAAGTCAGAAAATGACTGGCGGAAATCATCACCATCATTCCCAATGTTGCAAAAAGAATTAAGCTGAAAAACTCACCTTTCAGCATGCCGCGATCACTAATATAAGAATGAGAATAAACAAGTACTGCTGATACAGTGCCATACACCATCAATTTCAGTATATCCGCCATTGCATCATCAACATACATTCCATTAAAAGTATGAGTAATTTCTGTGGAAAATGATATGAATGTCAGCAACGCGCAACCCAATAATGTTGTTTGTGTCAGCAGATACGCGACATACCGCCTACTGTCACCAGCAGTGAGGTCTGCCAGCATTACCACGCACACCATGATGAGCATAAATATCTCAGAGGAGGCTGGCGTAAAATCTGGTGGTATAAAATTCATTAATTCATAACCTTTTTATAAGGAACTGTCACTATTCCAGAATCACTATTTTCACAGCTTGCTGTTACTGACATGTATCAGCAGTTGATCAACCGTTGTATGCATTACTTCAGTTAATGGGAAAGGATAAACCCCTATCCATAAAACTGAAATTGCTAAAATTGTCAATAATACAAACTCACGTTTTGAAATATCTTTTAATCCTTCAACTGCAGGGCTTGCCACAGCACCAAAAATGACGCGCTTGTACATCCATAATGTATAAGCTGCACCAAAAATCAGTGTAGTCGCTGCCAAGAATGCATACCAGAAATTAACTTTCATGGCGCCCATGATAACCATAAATTCACCTACGAAACCGCTTGTGCCTGGCAATCCGGCATTTGCCATTGCAAATAACATGAAGAAAGCCGCAAATATAGGCATTTTATTCACAACCCCGCCATAATCAGCAATCTGACGAGAGTGCAGTCGATCATATAACACGCCTACACACAAAAACATGGCGCCGGAAATAAATCCATGGGAAATCATCTGAACCATCGCTCCCTCAATTCCATAGGCATTCAGCAGGAAAAAGCCTAATGTCACAAATCCCATATGCGCGACTGACGAGTATGCAATCAATTTTTTCATATCTACCTGCATTAGTGCGATAAGTCCAATATAAACAATAGCTATCAGCGACAACACAATCATCATTGTAGCCAGATAATGGCTGGCATCAGGGGTAATCGGCAATGAGAAGCGAAGAAAGCCATAACCGCCCAGTTTAAGCAAAATTGCCGCTAGAACAACAGACCCCCCCGTTGGCGCTTCCACATGAGCATCCGGCAACCAAGTATGTACAGGCCACATCGGTACCTTAACCGCGAACGCCAATAGGAATGCAACAAATATTAAAATCTGCGGTGTCAATGGAATAGACAGTTTATGATAATCCTCGATCGAGAAACTTCCCCCAGATGTTAGATATAGATAAATAAACGCAATCAACATCAATAAGGAACCAAGAAGCGTGTAAAGAAAAAACTTAATGGCGGCATAAACACGATTCGGACCACCCCATATCCCAATGATCAAAAACATTGGTATCAGAGATGCCTCCCAGAATACATAAAAAAGAATAGCGTCCAATGAAGCAAAAACACCATTGACAATACCAGACATGACTAAAAATGCACCCATGTATTGTGATACACGCTCTTTAATCACTTCCCACCCTGCCACAATAACCAATGGGGTAATAAAGCAATTCAACAAAATAAGCGGCATCGATATACCATCAACGCCTAAATGATAACTCACATTAAAGCGCTCAAACCAAACATGACTCTCAATAAACTGCATTGCTCCAGTTGCAGAATCAAAGTTAGTATAAAGCGGAATCGCTACCAACAATCCCAGGATTGATCCTACGAGTGAAATCCAGCGGGCTAGCTGTGCATTACGATCATTTCCGGTTGCAAATACGGCAATACCAAACACAATTGGTAACCAAATAATTAAACTCAATAGTGGGAAATCAAACGACATGCTTTTTCCGTTTTATTTGTTTGTAATTATTATTATTAAGTATTTTATCCATTAAATATATCCAACATCATATTTACATTTTTCTTCAAGAAAGCTAGTAAAGCCATAAGGTTAAGATAACAAATACGCCAACAATCATAGTAAACGCATAATGATAGATATAACCTGTTTGGTAACGACGCACTACGGTAGACGTCAATGCCACAACACGCGCTGTGCCATTAACAAAGAATCCATCAATTACTTTTATATCACCATACTTCCACAGCATTGTGCCTAAAGTACGAGTGCCCCCAGCAAAAAGCCATGAATAAAATTCGTCGATATAATATTTGTTGTCCAACAATTTATACAAAGGGCCGCACTGGGCTTTTATTTTTCCTGGGATATCCGTTCTTGCACTATATAAATACCAAGCAGTAAAAATACCAGCCACAGAGAGCCAGAATGGTATAGTCGACAATGCATGCATCATCATCCCTCCAATCCCCGTAAATTCAGCTCCTAATTTCTCGATCGCATCATGTTGCGGCAATACATAAATTGCATTACTAAAATAATCTCCAAAAACTATTGGGCCAATAAACCATCCCGCAGCAATTGTTGGTATAGCTAGAATCACTAGTGGCAAAGTGACTACCCAAGGTGATTCATGCAAATGCTCTTTGGTATGTGCATCCATTCGAGTTTGTCCATGAAAAGTCATGAATATCAGCCGGAATGTATATAAGGCGGTAATAAAAACTGTTATCAATACACAGAAATAAGCAAAACCACCGCCAGGAATATTAGCAAAATTAACAGCTTCAATGATCGCATCTTTAGAAAAAAAACCGGAGAAGCCAGGGACACCTGCACTGGCTAATGCTGCGATAAACATCGTCCAATAGGTAATTGGCATATAACTCTTAAGACCGCCCATTTTTTGCATATTTTGTTCATGATGCATAGCAATAATGACAGAACCAGCACCTAAAAATAATACCGCTTTAAAGAAAGCATGAGTCATTAAATGGAAAACTGCAGCAGAATAGGCAGATGCGCCTAATGCGACAGTCATATACCCTAATTGCGATAAGGTTGAGTAGGCAACAACTCGTTTAATATCGTTTTGTACTACAGCGACAAGTGCCATAAATAATGTGGTTATTCCACCAATTATCAATATGACTGATAGTGCTGTTTCTGATAACTCAAATAGCGGTGACATGCGCGCTACCATAAAAATTCCTGCCGTCACCATAGTCGCAGCATGAATCAATGCGGAAATTGGTGTAGGGCCTTCCATCGAATCTGGTAACCACACATGTAAAGGGAACTGTGCTGATTTACCCATTGCACCAATAAACAACAATATACAAATAAGCGTTATAACTAACCAAGGCATAGCAGGTATTAATTCAACCTTCTCATCTACTATCCCTGGTGCTTGCGCAAAAACATCAGCATAATCCAATGTACCAAAATACATCAGCACCAGTGCAATCCCAAGGAGGAAACCAAAATCACCTACACGGTTAACTAAAAATGCCTTCATATTGGCATAGATGGCTGTTGGACGCGTATACCAGAAGCCAATTAATAAGTAAGATACAAGCCCAACAGCTTCCCAACCAAAAAATAACTGCAAGAAATTATTTGACATCACCAACATCATCATTGAGAAGGTGAATAAGGAGATATAACTAAAAAAGCGTTGATAACCTGGATCGTCATGCATATAACCAATGGTATAAATATGCACCATCAATGAAACTAAACTGACAATCACCATCATTGTTGCTGATAATTGATCGATCAGAAACCCAATTTCGAATCGAGTATCACCAGCCACCAGCCAAGTGTAGACACTACCGTTATAAATATTACCTTTCAGCACATCGAGAAAAATAACTATAGATGCCAGTAATGAAATAAAAACAAGTAATATTGTTGCTCGATGACTCCAAACGGGGCCGATATAACGTCCAAATAATCCAGCTATGAGTGCGCCAATTAATGGAGCTAGTGGAACTAGTAAATATAGATTTTGCATCTCGGTTAATTATTCTTATGTCGGTTATAAGTATTTATACTTTTCTTCTTTTTTACTAGCCTTTGAGATTATCGAGATCATCAACATTAATCGTATGCATATTGCGAAACAGCACAACAAGTATAGCTAAACCAATCGCTGATTCTGCTGCTGCAACTGTCAGAATAAAAAACACAAAAATTTGTCCAGATATATCCTGCAAATAGTGTGAAAACGCAACAAAATTCATATTCACTGCTAACAGCATTAATTCAATAGACATAAGTAGAATAATGACATTTTTTCTATTGAGAAAAATGCCAACCAAGCCAATAGCAAATAAAATCGCGCCGAGTACTAAGTAATGAGATAACGATACCAAGCTGACAACCTCTTCCTAAATATTAAAATTGTTAAAAACCTATTAAATGGCTTTTCTAATCTTTCTTTTCTGATGGCATGGTTATCATGCGTATCCGATCTTCTTTTCTCACTTTGACTTGCCTGGATGGATCTGGTGATCTTTTATCTTCGCGCTGTCGCAAAGTCAATGCAATTGCCGTGACCATTGCAACCAGCAAAAGCACCGCAGCCAACTCAAAGGCATACACGTATTCGGTATAAATTAAGCGGCCTAACTCTCTGGTATTACTATAATCGGCGTCTTGCGGTCTGGGTGTCGGTATCTCTTCGAGTCCAAAATATTTACCCATTAGAACCATAGATATCTCGGCAACCATTATCAGTGCAATGACTGCACCGAAGGGAAACCACTTCCAAAATCCTTCCCGCAATCTATCCAGATTGATATCCAGCATCATCACCACAAATAGGAACAAAACCATTACTGCACCGACATAAACCAACACTAGTGCAATCGCTAGGAATTCTGCCTCTAGCAGTAACCACAACCCCGCACAGGTAACAAAAGCCAGCACTAATAGTAATGCTGAATAGACAGGATTACGAACTGTAATCACGCCAAGAGCAGATACAATCAAGATGGAAGAAAAAATATAAAATAAAATGTCTTGAAAATTCATTTGTTTTTACCAGAGAGGCTTAACGATAACGAGCATCGGCTTCTCGATCCATGGCAATCTGTTCCTCATAACGATCCCCAATAGCCAATAGCATTTCTTTCGTATAAATCAAATCACCTCTTTTCTCGCCGTGATATTCCAATATACGAGTCTCTACAATAGAATCGACCGGACAAGATTCTTCACAGAAACCACAGAAAATACATTTACTCAGGTCAATATCATAACGTGTAGTACGTCGTGTACCATCCGCACGCTGCTCAGAATCGATGGTAATTGCCATAGCAGGACAAACTGCCTCGCATAATTTGCATGCAATACAACGCTCTTCTCCATTCGGATATCGACGCAAAGCATGCAATCCACGGAATCGTGGCGATTGCGGAGTTTTTTCCTCCGGAAAATGTACAGTTATCTTCGGTTTGAATAGATATCGTCCAGTTACAGCCATACCTTTTAACAGTTCAAATAATAAAAAAGTACTGAAAAATTTTTTGATACGATCCATTGTATTTTCTCTATTTTAAAACCAAATATTTAAAGGAAATGTGTCCCGTATTGATTCAGGTAGTTGCATTATCGATCCCAATAGAACAATCCATATGAGTGTAATCGGAATAAATATCTTCCAACCCAATCTCATAATCTGATCATAGCGATAGCGCGGGAAGGTTGCACGAAACCAAAGGAAGAAAAACAGGATAAATGCAATCTTCAATAATAGCCAAATAAATCCAGGAATCCATGTGAATGGTTCCATATCAACCGGAGGTAACCAGCCTCCCAGGAACATGATTGATGTCAGTGTAGCAACCAGGATCATGTTGGAATATTCGGCCAGAAAAAATACAGTAAAGGCCATACCCGAGTAATCAACATGAAAACCTGCAACAATCTCTGATTCGCCTTCTGCAACATCAAAGGGCGCACGGTTTGTTTCAGCTACCCCTGAAATCAAATAAACTAGAAACATTGGAAACAGAGGTATCAAATACCAGTTCAACAAACTGTTACCTTGTTGGCCGTTAACAATATCACCCAAATTCAAACTTCGTGACATCATTAAAACACACACTAAAGCAAAACCCATTGCCAGTTCGTATGAAACCACCTGAGCAGCAGACCGCATGGCACCAATGAAAGCATATTTTGAATTCGATGCCCATCCTGCAATAATAATACCGTAGATACCCATTGACGTCATGGCTAAAATATATAGCAATCCTGCATTGATATCAGCAAGAACAAGTTCCGGAGAAAAAGGTATTACTGCCCACGCCGCAAGCGCTGGCATAATTGTTAATACTGGTGCAAGAATAAATAAGAACTTATTTGCTCCCGTAGGAACAATGATTTCTTTCATCATTGCCTTAACTGCATCCGCAATCGGTTGCCCCCAACCACGCAACCACGGTATCCCAAAGAAGGTTACTCTATTGGGTCCAACGCGAATTTGCATATAAGCAATTATTTTGCGTTCTGCGAAAGTTAAATAAGCAACACCTAACAACAATGGAATAACAATAGCAAAAATAAATATCATATTTGATGCTAATGAAAACAGCATAGCTCCCCATTCTGTTCCAAACATTGTCACAAACTGTTGTTGAATATTCTCCATTAATAAACTCCAACCTTTGCTTTCACTGTTTTTCCACTTGAATTACCCCGAACAAAGCACCGAGTGCAAATGTCTTAGGGTGTGAACTTGCAACACGTACACATTTATCAGGCAATTTATTATCATGAGCAACCTCGAGACGAACTGACTCATCTCCCTGAGTAATTTTCACCTGATCACCTGAGATAACACCAAGATTATCAAGCATTGCAGTTGTCATCCATGCTTTTGGTGGCGCAGCATCCTGAGTAGCTTGCAAGGATTCAGCACGACGAACAATCGGATCCGTCTGATAAATTGGCACTTCTCCAATACGTTGTATCCCATGCCCTTCAGTCACTCTAATCTCGGCACCAAAATCCCTCAAAGAGTTATCGAGATATCGGTTAATTTCTATTCCTTCAGGAAAGATTTCTGCTCGAATTTGTTCTGGAGTTTCATATTCAAATTTCTCTAGCTCAAGCAAGTTCGCTAGTACACGAAGTACCTTCCATGCAGGACGAGCTTCTCCCAGCGGAGAAACAACGCCATTGAAATTTTGCACTCTTCCTTCAGTATTGACATAAGTTCCTGATGTTTCGGTAAAAGGCGCAATCGGTAATATAATATCTGCGTAATCCGTTGCATTTCCTTTATAGGCACTTAGCGATACCACAAATTCACTTGACTTGATTGTTTTTAGTGCTTTCTGGGAATTATAGGTATCAAATTCTGGTTCAACATTCATCAATATAAATGCCTGACACTGCTCATCGGTTAAGTCATTGCTATAACCTAGCATTTGTGATGCGTTTAGCCCGGATTTTACATGATCAAATTTTATTGGGACTGGCAATGTGTTGATTTCCGGTATTGCACCTACCAAATATGCACCGACACTATTTGCAGCTTCGCCCAACATGCCATAGCTTGCTCCTGTAATTTGTGCGATCAAACCCGCAAGCAAGTTAATTCTTGAATAATCTGGATGGTGTTGGGATAAATTACCCAAGTAAACTGCCGCCGGCTCATTTTCAATTAGACTCGAAGCAATAGCGTACGCGCCAGAAGAAATAGAAAGATCAATTGAATTAATAATTTGCTGAATCTCACTCGTTTTTTCTGCGTCTTTAATCTCAGCGGCTGCTTTTAAGATTTCTACCAATTTCGTGACTATTGCACCAGGTGCTACTATGGCCTTATTCACAATATTAACCAATAAATCATCATCTATTGGATTTACAATATTCAATTTCATTCCACTTTTAACAGCTTGACGCAAACGCTGTGCAATAAGTGGATGATCTTTACGTAATGTGCTGCCGATAAGAAGAGTTGACTTTAATTGTGATATGCCTGCAATGCTAGTACCCAACCACGGTACACCCTTCATATGCTTATCTGTGGAAAAGTCTGATTGGCGTAAACGATGATCAATGTTGCCGCTCCCCATCGCACGTAATAATTTCTGCAATAAGAACAATTCTTCCGATGTACTATGTGCAGATCCTAATGCAGCTATGCTTTGCGCGCCATACTTTTGTTTGATTGACTGTAGGTTATTAGCAGTAAATTCCAATGCTTCTTGCCAGTTACACTCGAACCATTGGTCATCGCGTTTGATCATGGGACGTGTCAATCTATCTTCTGAGTTTAATCCTTCATAGGAAAAACGATCTTTATCAGACAACCAGCATTCATTGACCGCTTCATTGTCTCTAGGAAGAACACGCATTACGCGATTCTGTTTGACTTGTACAATTAAATTTGAACCTAAACCACAGTGAGGACTTATTGATTTTCTGCGCGATAACTCCCAAGTACGGGCTGAATATCGAAATGGTTTACTAACTAGAGCACCCACAGGACATAGGTCAATAACATTGCCGGACAACTCAGAATCCACGGTTTTACCAACAAAAGTAAGTATTTCTGAATGTTCACCACGCCCAACCATTCCAAGCTCCATAATCCCGGCAATTTCCTGACCAAAGCGAACGCAACGCGTGCAATGGATACATCTCGTCATATCCGTTGATATCAGTGGGCCCAAATTTTTGTTAACGACAACTCGTTTTGCTTCGGTATAGCGCGATCCACTAGCACCGTACCCAACAGCAAGATCTTGCAGCTGACACTCACCGCCTTGATCACAAATTGGGCAGTCAAGTGGATGATTTATAAGGAGGAATTCCATGACTCCCTTCTGCGCTGTCACTGCCTGCTGTGAGTGCGTATATACCTTCATTCCATCCATAACCGGTGTTGCACACGCGGGCAGTGGTTTAGGTGCCTTCTCAACTTGTACCAGACACATGCGGCAATTAGCTGCAATGGATAGTTTCTTGTGATAGCAAAAATGTGGGATATATACACCGATCTGTTTTGCGCCCTCCAAGATGGTGCTTCCTTTAGGAACAGATACTTGCTTACCGTCTATTTCTATATTGACCATCGGATAGAATTCTTGAGTTAATCATGAATTAATAAATGACACGTACTGGTTGTTTAGCATTAGAACAATTAAACCATACATTTCTTGTGTTCTATATGGTAAACAAACTCGTCGCGAAAATGTTGAATCATAGCGCGCACTGGCATTGCCGCAGCATCGCCCAGGGCACAAATTGTTCTTCCCTGTATGTTATCAGCAATATTATCTAGCAAATCAAGATCTTCAAGTCTACCTTTGCCATGCTCAATGCGATTAACGATACGGTAAAGCCACCCCGTACCTTCGCGGCATGGTGTACATTGACCACAAGATTCTTCGAAATAAAAATATGACAACCGCTCTAGAGCCCTTACCATACAAGTTGTCTCATCCATGATGATGACCGCGCCTGAGCCAAGCATAGATCCTGCTTTGGCAATTGAGTCATAATCCATATCCGTTTGCATCATAATATCGCCTGGTAATACAGGCATTGATGATCCACCCGGAATACATCCTTTTAATTTCCGCCCCCCTCGCATCCCACCTGCCAATTCCAATAACTCTTTGAAAGGGGTCCCAAGGGGTATTTCATAATTACCTGGCTTATTAACATGCCCTGATACGGAAAATATCTTAGTGCCGCCATTATTAGGTTTTCCAAGTTGCAGATATTTTTCTCCACCATTTCGGATTATCCATGGAATCGAAGCAAAGGTTTCAGTATTATTAATAGTAGTCGGTTTGCCATAAAGGCCATAGTTTGCTGGAAAAGGCGGTTTAAAGCGTGGCTGCCCTTTCTTGCCTTCTATAGATTCTAGTAATGCCGTTTCTTCACCACAGATATAAGCGCCATACCCATGATGATTGTATAGTTGGAAACTAAATGCTGATCCAAGAATATTACTCCCTAGGTAACCGGCTGCTCGGGCTTCTTCAATAGCCTTTTCCATGCGCTCGTAAGTTTCCCAAATCTCACCATGAATATAGTTATAGCCTGCTTTAACGCCCATTGCGTACGCGGCTATTATCATACCTTCGATCAATAAATGCGGGTTAAATCGCATGATATCGCGATCTTTAAATGTACCTGGTTCCCCTTCATCTGAATTGCAAACGATATATTTATTCCCTTCATATCCTTTAGGCATGAAGCTCCACTTCAATCCAGTGGGAAAACCAGCTCCCCCGCGACCGCGAAGTGCAGATTTCTTGACTTCTTCGATCACTTCTCCAGGAGTAATTTCTTTAACCAGTATTTTCCTGAGCGCTGCATAGCCTTCACGTTCCTCATAGCCTCTGAGCCGCCAATTTTCCGGATCGGATGGATCAACTCCACCCATTAAGGTTTGCGGGTACTGATTCATTCGCTCAGTTCCTCCAGCAATTTATCAATCAATTCATTGGACATGAAACTACACATGCGTTTGTTATTAACCAATAATACCGGTGCATCACCACATGCTCCAAAGCACTCCCCTTCCTTTAGTGTAAACTTACCATCAGGAGTTGTCTGGTTAAATTCAATATCTAATTTTTTCTTTAAGTAAGCTGCACTATCGTTACTACCCGATAAGGCACAAGGCAAATTGGTACATACCGTAATCTTGTATTTACCCACCGGATCGAGGTTATACATATTATAAAAAGTGGCCACTTCATAAACTGCAATGGGCGACATCCCTAAATACTCAGCAACAAAATTCATTGTTTCATCGGCCAACCAGCCCTTTTCATCTTGTGCAATTGCAAGCGCTGACATGACAGCAGACTGTTTCTGTTCAGCCGGATATTTAGCGATCTCTCGATCTATTCTTTTAAGGGATTCAGTGCTTAGCATCGTTTATCTATCTATCTCACCAAATACTATATCTTGCGTACCAATAATTGCTACCACATCTGAGATCATGTGCCCTCTCGACATTTCATCCAAAGCAGCTAAATGGGCAAACCCAGGTGCTCGTATTTTCAGTCGATAAGGTTTATTAGCACCGTTAGATACCAGATAAATGCCAAACTCACCTTTGGGATGTTCAACTGCTGCGTAGGTCTCACCCGGAGGCACATGAAAACCCTCAGTAAATAATTTGAAATGATGAATCATCTCTTCCATATTTTGTTTCATATCAACACGTGAAGGTGGTGCAATTTTATGATTATCAGTAATCACCGGTCCTGGATTTATACGCAGCCAATCGATACATTGCTTAATGATACGATTAGATTGTCGAAACTCTTCCATACGTACCAAATATCGATCATAACAATCGCCATTAACACCTACAGGTATATCAAAATCAATACGGTCGTAGACTTCATAAGGTTGCTTTCTTCTTAAATCCCATTCCACACCGGAACCACGTAGCATCGGTCCGGTAAAACCTAACGCTTTAGCTCTCTCAGGAGAAACGATACCAATATCCACCAAGCGTTGCTTCCAAATTCTATTGTCTGTTAACAATGTTTCATATTCGTCAACATACGTTGGAAAACGATTCGTAAAATCTTCAATAAAATCCAACAAGGAACCTTCTCGATTTGCGTTCCGCGCACGCGTCTGCTTTAGATTATGAATTTTCGATGGCTGATACTGAGGCATCGTATCCGGTAAATCACGATATACGCCACCTGGCCTATAATAGGCAGCGTGCAATCGAGCACCTGATACCGCTTCATAACAATCCATCAGATCTTCCCTTTCACGAAAAGCATACAGAAACATTGTCATAGCACCGACATCCAAGGCATGCGCGCCAATCCACAACAAATGATTAAGTATACGAGTAATTTCATCAAACATTACACGTATGTACTGCGCTCTTATTGGTACTTCAACTTGCAGCAGTTTTTCAATAGCCATCACGTAAGCATGCTCGTTGACCATCATCGAGACATAGTCTAATCGATCCATATAAGGAACTGATTGAATATACGTTTTATTTTCTGCTAATTTTTCAGTTGCTCGATGCAGCAATCCAATATGGGGATCCGCACGCAGCACAACTTCTCCATCCAATTCCAGAACCAATCTCAATACACCGTGAGCTGCTGGGTGCTGGGGACCAAAATTCATGGTGTAATTACGTATTTCAGCCATATATTATTTCATAAAACTCTTAACAAAAACACAATTCATACGGTGTCGCATGCGAGCATCAGGATTCACTATCCCCGTAATTCTCTTCCCGTATTACCAACGGCGTTACTTCCCTCGGTTCAATAGTGACAGGCTGGTAAATAACGCGCTTCTGCTCTGCATCATAGCGCATTTCAACATGGCCTGTTATTGGAAAATCTTTACGAAATGGGTTCCCAATAAAACCATAGTCTGTCAATATTCTGCGCAAATCCGGATGACCAGTAAAAACAATACCATAAAGATCAAACGCTTCACGCTCAAACCAGTTCGCAACAGGCCATATATCAGTGACTGAATTCACTACTGGATAATCATTATTTTCGGTTAAAACCCGAATGCGCAATCTATGATTCCGATCAACCGAAAGTAGATGATAAATCACTGCAAAACGTCTATTCTTCAGGTTATTTTTATCTGATAGGTCGCCGCTGCTATACGTTGAATAATCAATTCCACACAAATCAATCAATGTATCAAAAGCAAGAGCAGGATCGTCACGCAACATTTCACTCGCAGCAAATATATCTTCTGCACAAACAATGATAGTTAATTCACCAAACCGAACTTGGACATCAATCAGTTTATCCCCAAGCACGCCTCGCAGCGACTCTGCAAGATTCTCCAGATGAGTAGTATACATAGGAATTATCGTGCAATAGTATTAGTACGATTTATTTTATTTTGCAACTGAATAATGCCATACAGCAATGCCTCTGCTGTTGGAGGACAACCCGGTACATATATATCAACGGGGACAATACGATCACAACCACGCACTACAGAATATGAATAATGATAATAACCTCCGCCATTAGCACACGATCCCATCGAGATTACCCAACGTGGCTCAGCCATCTGATCATAAACCTTACGTAGAGCTGGTGCCATTTTGTTACATAAAGTGCCCGCAACGATCATAACATCTGATTGACGCGGACTTGGCCTGAACACTATGCCAAATCGGTCGAGATCATAACGTGATGCTCCTGTCTCCATCATTTCAACTGCACAGCAAGCCAATCCAAAAGTCATTGGCCACATGGAACCTGTCCGCCCCCAGTTAATAATTGAATCTAAACTGGCAGTAACAAAACCTTTTTCAAGGACCCCCTCTAAACTCATATCACTAATCCCATTCTAGCGCTCCTTTCATCCATTCGTAGATAAAACCAACCACCAGGATACTCAGGAATATCATCATAGCAACAAATCCAAACATTCCAATTTCATCAAGTACGATTGCCCACGGGAATAGAAAAGCAATTTCTAGATCAAATAAGATAAATAAGATTGCGACCAGATAATAACGCACATCAAACTTCATTCGAGCATCTTCAAAGGCTTCGAATCCACATTCGTATGGCGATAACTTCTCCTTATCCGGACGATTTGGTGCAAGTAGCCAACCACATAGCATTGGTACAACACCAACGAAGAATCCAACAATCAGAAAAAGAAAAATTGGGAAATAGTTTTCAAGCATATCTTATTTTTTATTTAACCGTAACAAACCAATATATTATAGAAACAACATTTCTTAAACTATGAGTTTACAAATACTATCTTAGCGTGGTGCCGACGGCGAGACTCGAACTCGCACAGCTTTCGCCACCGCCCCCTCAAGACGGCGTGTCTACCAATTCCACCACGTCGGCGAAAAAACTATGCATTTTTTGATAAAAATACCATATCACCTTCAAAAAGCTACTCAGGTATCCGATTAACTCTTGAACCACCCTCAACTCCTGGTACATTACTATCTCTTTCTAAAGAAGACTCTTCTTCTAGCTTGACTTCAGATCCGCCTTCAGATTCTTCGATTTGATCCATAATGCTCATTGCTTTTGTGCTTCCAGTTTGATTCATCGAGAGATAAGTTAAACTCATACTTGTAGCAAAAAAAAGCGCCGCAACAAAACTTGTCGCACGACTCAGGAATGTCGCTGAGCCACTTGCTCCAAATAAACTACCTGCTGAACCACTGCCAAACGCAGCCCCCATATCCGCACCCTTTCCATGCTGTAATAATACCAAAATTATTAGTACAATCGCCAACAAAACATGCGCTGCCCAGACAAAAATTTCCAACGTGTACTCCAAAAAATTATTGATGTAAAGCGCGACAAATCCCAACAAAATCTATTGCAACCAATGATGCACCGCCTATCAAACCACCATCAATATCAGGCATGTCAAATAGTTCAGATGCATTACTTGCTTTGACACTCCCGCCATAAAGAATCGTTAAGTCATTGGCAATATTAACATTTCTCTTTTCTATACCTTCCCTGATAAAAGAATGAATATCTTGAGCTTGCTCAGGTGATGCTGATCTACCCGTGCCGATAGCCCATACAGGTTCATAAGCAATAATTGCGTTTACTAGCGATTCGATTCCTGCTAATTTGATAACCGCTGCTAACTGATCTTCAATTACTTGCTCTGTTGTGCCGGCTTCACGTTGCTCAAGTGATTCTCCTACACACAGAATAGGGGTTATACCGGCACGTTGGGCTGCTTGATATTTTTCAGCAACGGTATGACTATCTTCACCAAATAAAGCTCTTCTTTCCGAGTGCCCTACAATAACATAACGACATTCAAAGTCATTCAACATGGAAGCCGATATTTCTCCTGTATATGGCCCTTTTTCGTACTGACTCACATTTTGGGCACCCCAAGCTATATTCGTATTCTGCAATACGTCTTGTACTGAGGGCAGATAAAGATAAGGCACGCAAACTAGAAACTCTACTCCCTGTAATCCATCTAAGCTTGCAACAACCGAATTGAGTAACTGTTTATTCTCTGACAAATTACCGTTCATTTTCCAGTTACCCGCTACCATCTTTCTGCGCATTTTACCTCTCGCCAAAACATACTAAAATGGGCGATGCTACCCTTGATTCTTCATCAAGTCAATTCTAAGCCTCTTCCACTAAGAAATTAGCGTAGTCATCGGCCTTTGCCCACAATGCGTTTGAAAGAAAGACGATGCTGCGAGACATGAGGCACAGTGGAATGCCACAACGGCGAAGACCGAACAGAGGAGCATCCCTGCTCCTAAATAAGCGCGGTCACGGGCCACGTCTGTGGCATTCCAAACGAGATGATGAAGGAAGTGGCCTGAAGGGGGTTGGATTGAATTTTCTCTTGAATACAAGAAAAAGCTTGCAACTCGTCGCTATAATAAAAGCTATCCCGGTGAGATAGTTCATTTCGATACAGAACGTCTACCTCTACTCAAGGGTGAGACCAAAACTTTGCCGAGAGATTACTTGTTTGTAGGCATCGATAACTTCTTACGGGAATTGTATG
>NZ_JAIEME010000070.1 GCF_019752415.1 Nitrosomonas sp. | reverse complement strand
GCCGCTTCATCGACCCATCTGCCCGGATTCTTTGGATCAAAAGCGCTGCCGATTGCCCGCCCGATGTACTGGGTGGGCTTATTCAGAGTGGCGCGTACCGATGCATCAAATTTTTCATTGAGAACATCGGTCAGCAGAACTTCGGTGAGGGCAAGTTTATACGTCTCATAGGTGAGCCCCAAGTGGCTTTGTTGGCCAAAATCCAGCGGGCCGGATAAATCATCTTTGAAATAGAGAATCCGCACCCAGTCGATGATGCGCATGTGTGCTTTTTTATTCGTTGGCTGCTGTTGATAATCCAGTTTGATAACAGGTTTCATTCCCTGGCCGGGCAGATCGTCTGTAAGATTGAACGATTTAAAATCATTGATCGTGAAATAAAGCCCACTACCGGGTACAAAATCATCGGCACCAGTCAGCTCATAGGTAAGCGCTTCGCACGGGGCCGGTAGCCGATGCCGATCCGGATTGTCCGGCAGTTCATCGGTAAAGTGCGTCTCGGTATAGGCAATGTAGCGCTCACTTTGGACTTTGTGGATCAGCGCCAGTTGCTCCGGTTTGAGGATTTTATCCGGATCTTCGTAGTCAACTGATCGTGGGTAGACCACAGCTACAGATTGCAATACGCGACCATAGTCGTCGAACATTAAATTGAGCGTATGCGCGATGCGTGGATCTGGACTAATCTTTTCAGATTTCTTCGGCAGCGGGAGCTCGTACTGATAACTCAGTGCTTCACTTTCGGTGACGAGAAACACCGCGTGTTTATTGTCTCCGCGCGACTGTAACCGCTGAATATGGCAATTATGCGTAGCGGCTGAGTAAATTCGCACCGGGATATCTTTGGGGCCATCAGCATGAAGCAAATCGACATCCAACTCATAACTTTCTTGCCGTAACACCATGCCTTTACAGGCACGCAGTGCTTCACGCCATTCATCTGCGCTTAAATCAGCGGGCAATTCAGGTTCCGGTAAAGCTTTTTCTTCAAAGTCGCTCGCATAGCGGGCTGGGAAATATTCACCTGCGAATTGGGTCAGAATGCGTTCCCGATCAATGGCCGCACCGGTGTGATACCAGGTGATGGTTTTGATCGGCGGTTGATAAAGCGTTTTATCGTTGGTGATATACGGGCTGGCAATATTACCTTGTGCAAACTTGTCATAAGTTTCTATATCCACCTGCTCGACCCGCCCGAAACCGCGAAATTCACGCTCGATACCATCGAAGTAGCCGTGATGGTAACTATAGGTGCTGGAAAACTCGGTTTGACGCCAATTGTCTACAACCGTAACCTTTTCGACGCAATGCACCGGGAATGGCAGCTTGGTGATCCACGGTTTCCCGGACTGCTTATCCTGCAAGTAAAATCGGGTGGAGGGTGCGTACTCCACTTTGGTTTCTGCACCGAGATTATTCTTGGTTCCTGTCAATAAGTGTGGTTTCTGTCCGCCCATCAGATCAATGTAGCGGATGGTGCTGCGCGCATCGCCGGGCAAAGGCGATGACCAAACCAGGCAGGCGGTGCCGTTGCCGAGCAAATCGACGGTGGAGACGGCCGTTAGATTGTCAATGCGTGGGAAAGTACTGAGGATTTGCTGCTTGCTCCAGCTATTGCCGGATTGGTTGAAGTAAATATGCACGCCTTGACCGGTGAGGTACAGGATATCCACCAAGCCGGAGCCATCGATATCCGCGAGGCGGATGCGGCGTTGGTCGAACATATCGGGGGCATCAAACCAAGGCGATTGATCCATGGTAACTTTGGCGCCAAAGCGGGCGTAACCCAGATTGGGCCAATAACAGACTTCGCCATTGCGTATGCGCACGAGATCGGTCAAACCATCTCCCGACATATCCGCCAGGTAGATGGATTGCGTGCCGTCGGCAAAGACGAGCCGGGGGCCTTGCTCTTCATCGATGGCTTGGCGAACTTTTTCGCCGGGGCCAAAACCAGCTTCCGCCAGCGATGGGTACCAGCTAAAGGCTTCATCTTCGGTAATCAGGATGTCGGCATGGCCGTCGCCGGTGAGGTCGATGAATTTGAGGTTGGGATCGCGCCAGGCAATATTGGGCAGCGAGCTGAATGACCGGTGTGTTTCCCAATCTTCATCCGTTGTGCGCTCGAAAAATCCCGGCGTTGGACCATCGAATTCGACCACATCCAATTGACCGTCTCCGGCCAAATCCAGCAGTTGCTGGCCGCCTGCCAAATTAGCCGATGACGGAATGGTGGCCACACGCTCCAATGGGGAGAAACGCGCGGGGGTGGTTATTTTGCCTGCCGCATCTTCCACCGGAACGGCACTTTGGTTGCGCTTGTAGAACCAGGCTTCACCTTGCTCGGTCAGCAAACCGGAAAGCCCCTCGCCGTCGAGATCCACCCACTGGTAGCGGCTGTTATCCAGCCCTTGCGGGAGGTTTTCAAGGCTGACGGGGTCTACTTCATGGACATCTTCATTGATGATGGCTTGGCTGTATGTAAACTCGACCGGCGGGAGGGATTTTTTCCGGTATTGTCCATTGATGCGTTTGTAGCCGGTTTGTGTCACACTGCTGATGAAAGATGCAACAGTGCCCTCGTTGTGGTTGAAGTGGGTGGCACGCACCAGATAGTTTTCACCTCCGGGATAGTTTGCATCCTTCAGTTCATTGAAATGATGGAACATCAAGACTCGCTGGCATAAGCGATAGGTGCGCACCTCAAATCCGGAGCGATAGGATGAAAATGGATCCAGCCGTAAATCCCACTCGCGCTGAACGGCGGTGTAATGTACTACCTGAACATTACCATTGGTGTCTTCCACATAGTGTTCGCCATAATCGAACACTGCTTCGAACATCCAGTCAGTTCGTTTAGATAGATCTTCACCAGACCGTCGTGGTGCTATATTGCCGTATTTGATACGTTTCAGGTAATGATTGGCTGTCCTTTGGGTATCCTGGCGATTGGCTTCATGTGCTGTTGAACGATCTATGCCCTCGGAATTTTCTTTCTTGTATTCATAACGAATGGCATTGCCTTTATCATCGAAACTTTCACAAATTAACCAGCTAAAAATTCGTGTTTCCGTTTCATCCGCAGGATCAACAATGCTGCTTTTTTCGTCATATCCATACAGCGTGGTGATATTGTCTTTGGAGATGGAACGCCAATGGGATACTCCCTCTGAATTAGTCCAGCGCTCAATTCTGGCAAATAAGCCTTCGATGCGTGGGCGATAACGGCGAATCTTGTGTCCTGACGGCGAGATAGGATCTTCGGGTCGGCTTCCATCCGGGTTGAGTACAGGCACCAAATCTTCCGTGCCGGAAAGAATAAAAACATCGGATTCATCGGCATCGTTATAGCGTGGCAACCCTTTGTCAGTCTTGCTTGCACATTACTCACAACAGCTTATTACCCATCTTCTTAAAGCATTGCAAACACCTTGAATGACGCAGTCTTTGCTGAATTCAGCGCACATACTCAATTAGTTTTCAGCGGTTACAGCAAACTAAAGGGCATATATACTGCTTATCATTTAATCATAACTTGCAAAACTATGTTAGATATTTCGCATAGATCCATAAGTAAACCTCTGCAAAGCACCGCAATTTAAGTGGTGAATATGTGTGCTGTAATATGAGTAAAACATATTTCTATGATTTTCTTTGTGATTTTTATCACGCAGTATGGAAATTTATGAAATGAAGGGTTTTGATCTTTAAGACGAGCATAGGCCGTAACATTTGATTGAGCTAAATCTGGTCTATAGATATGATCAAATATAGATCGTCGTCGTAAAAACGAGATCAGATTCAAGTTCGATGCCTGAGGACGTACGTTGCAATCAGAGCTATATTTCGGAGCAACTGGGTTCAATTCACAGCGCCCAAAGCGAGCGCCACATTGTCTAGTATTGCCTATCAGTAACTATCAGCAATCAAAATAACTTCTAATTTTCTGTAGCTCTACAAATCAACAATATCCACTATAACCGAAGCCGGTTTGTGAAAACGTTTTGTACTGGGTGAATCGTAACCAATCATCAAGTGTTTCTTGTCAAACAAAGCAATCGCTTCGGCATGATCAGCGCCTGCTTCGACCTGCTTCCAGGTTGAGCCTAGAGATTGTTGCACAAGCACATTTTCTGAACGCCAGATAAACTTCTCTTCCTCGCCACTCATTTTTCCAAATGCCTTGCGCGCTGCTTTCCATCGAAAAATTAATGGGGGTGAGTCAAGACCTGTAGTTGGGCCGGCAAGAATTAAAAGATCATCACCATCCCAGCACAAATCACGAATCCCATGCCCAGCCAGATCCAAAAAATGGCGACGATATTTAAGCCCAGTGGGGCCAATTTTTGTCAGTTGCAACTGATCGGCTTTCGTATTCGGTGAATCAATCCGCTCCAGTGCTAATTCAAGAATAATTGCGATTCCTCGTAGCACTGGCCCACGCATTCCCACAAGCACTCTTCCATTACGTGTACATGCTAAGCCCTCAATATCTATGCCATTGTCTTTGCCTGGAATTCCGCCATTCTTGTCACAAAAACGAGTGAATAGCGTATCGCGTCTAATCTCATCCAGCAATTCACTTGTGGTTGCATCACATCTAAGCTGAGCTGCACGTGTGTTGTTATCACCCTCACTCATAGAAAGTCGGAACTGCTTATTTTTGTTTTTATGAAGGAACACACAACCTAGAAAAAATCGATTTGCATCCGGTTTTACTTGACTAAGTACTTCCAAATTCTTCTTTGTATCAAACGTTGCCTTCGCCTTGCCGCGCTTCAGACTATGCGATCCAACCATCCATAAGAGTTGCTTTGTAGGGTCAAAATCCATTCCCTCAAGATCAATTTCCATTATCTGGTTTGTCTGTTCTTGCAGTGGTGTAATTGGCAAATCAAACCAATCACTCAAATTGATCAGTGCTTTGAGCTTAAAGCAAGTGCCATCATCAGATTCTTTAAGTCTGGCTAGATCGATCCCTTCGTCGCCTGCTGCAAAAATCGAATCCCCTACGCGTACAAACGCAGACAGAGATTTCGATATTCCTTCCCCTTTTTTCTCAAATTCAAGCTTGATTTCTTTCATTGATTCACCCCAGTAAAAATTTACTTAACGTACAAGGCAGCCTTCCCGGTAATTCTCCAATAATCTTTATCCGGCAATCAGTTTATCTGGAGAAGATTGAACATTTGAGATATTTAATCCTAAAATCACTACAAAGTCATCATTGAGAAATCAATACTACCATTCTGCGATTCTTTGATGTCACAACTGACTTACACCTGGATTTCATCATTCACTATTTGCTCAGTGCTGGATCTGGCATCTGTTTTGCCGCAAATATCGCGGAATTAATGACAGAAGAAGTTGGATAGATTCCGGTCAATTGTAAGATTCATCACTGATTGTGATGCTGTTTGGCGTCATGCCTTGCGCTATCCGATCATGAGTAGTTCTTGCATTGACTGGTAATGGAGCATAGAGAATAATTGTAACGAAAAAATGTAGTTACATAAACCATCCTCTTGTAGCGATCTAAAAAGCAATTCATCGAGGATTGAAAACCTACTGTGGTCGCCCGATTGTCCTTGCCGGTATAGCGGAATATGCCATCATCAGTCCAGCCATTTTTATAGCCGTAAGTTTTGCCGCTAGCGCCTGTAAAAATGAAAACCACAGGAAACTCTCAGGGCGCCCAGATACCCTTTTGAAGCTGTCCCCCATACTTCTCGAGCAAGTCATATCGGAAATAGGTTGTGCCCTTTAATTTGGCTTGCAACAGGATGAAGGGTCTCCCTGACCGGGAAACCGAGCCGTTGTAGGACGGGAATCACCGTCGCAGCGCCTCCGGATAATTCCTTGGCTTTAAGTGGCGTGCCATGCTGCTTCCTGAATGCCTCGCCAGCGATGGCTTTGGAGTCGTAGTATGACCATCGTAATGCAGTGGATAAAGCCGAGAGTATTTGTAGCCGTAACGTTCTAGAAACTTATCGCGTCCTAACTGATTGCATTCTGCAATAGCGGCCATGACCGCATCAGTCGATGTTAAAAGTGACAGCTTACTCGACACAGAGACCTCCATCGACATTCCACAGTTGCTTTTCCAATGGCTCTTCTTTGATTTCTTTTGATTTCGCCATGGTTACATTACTTCCTTTTGGTATTGGAATAAATATCAAGACGTTTCGATTGAATTGTAACCATAAAGTAAGACAATAACCTATAAATAATGGCTATGTAATAGTTAACTGTTGAATTTCTCAATTCACTGATTACAAATGATTTTTTTATAACCATAAAAACATATAACCAACTGATTAAAAATGAATCATGTTATTTTGCAAGTCATTTTCAACAACTAATTGTGACATAGCCTAAATAATCACTAAAATATCAAAAACAGAACCAGCGTCAAACGTGAAAGAATCACTGCATGTTAGATATAATTTTTACATGTGCGGCGGCATTCAATATCAAGATCACAACATCTACTTTCCCCAACCAGATGGCAGGGTCCCGTATTACTTCGACATGGCGGAGTAACCTGGATCATCTGGGGCAAACGTAAGCTAGAAGTTTCAGGCAAATTCCCCAATGGCGACCGGGCACGTATCGATTCCATCAAGATGAGCAAATGGAAACCATGGCATCCCAGACCTATATTAATTCCTGCCGAAAGTTTCATAGAAAAGGATCACGATAAACAATCCCATTGGATTACTCTGTCGCTCGGAATGGCTATTCAGGCTTTACTGGCTGAGCGGGATGTTGAGCAGCAGGTGTATGTGGTTACTGAAAAAACGCCACCTGAGTATCATTGGATTCATGATCGTTGGCCGAGATTGAGGAAAATGGTGGATTCAAAGGCATCTGGTTTTGAGTGATTTAGGGTGGTAGTATGTAAATCTGCTTTTTAATTAACTTGAGGGGTTCATTTGACAACAATCCTTACTGAAATTCAAAATGACCAGCTAACCACTCTACAGAAAAAAATGTTGATAGCATAAAACTATTCACCCATTGGAAGAGTAAAAATAGAGGGAACATCAGTATCCAATGTTTCTCAGAAAGAATTCCGTTAACTCATGCTGAATATTATGGCGTTAACAAATTAGCGTAAATCCCATTCTGCGGCCACACGACCTGACCGCTACCACACATAAAAATATGTTAGAAAATAAATCTGTTTTTGCAGAGTTCGCTTGGCAATATCTTGAGCGCGGGATATCCGTGATACCAATCGCCCCAGGTAGCAAAATGCCGGGGTCTTATTCGCAGAGCGATGGTTGGCATGGCATGTCCACCTGGGTAAGATTCAACACAACTGGACTGCCATCGAAAAGGAAGTCATGCCAATCGATAACCCATCGACCGCCAATCATCTGCGCATCTTGTCCCAGTAGGCCCCTTTTGCACCAAGTAACAACCGTTCTCCGGCTAACTCCGATCACTTTAGCCATTTGTGTGGCTGACACTTTCATAAAACGCTCCCCGTCATTGATTTATTTATCAATGATAGAGCAATACATCAATTCGACTTCTCAATTGAGAAATTATTAATAATTTGATTGAGTAATAATTGATTATCGTTATATTAATCGAATGATTACAACGTCGAATAGAAGTAGGTCTGTTAACCGTGGCGAGGAAGTGGAGCAGGCAAATGCAACCCATCATTGACATCATTCCCATGAGCGCTCAAGCTCGCTGAAGGGCTTCAGCGCTGGATGAACGAAGATTAATCTAGGGGGCTAGATAGGGGCTAGAAGCAGCATGAAAGGCAGACAAAAAAACATAATCACGATAACTCACAACCGCTTTGCAATATCAGCTGCGGTTTCCCGGTAGTAGCCTTGCAGTATTTTAAGGTCGCGGTGCCCGGATATTCTGGCTAGTGTGAGAATATCCACTTTCTTCGATAATCTGGTGATAGCCTCCGCCCTAGTGTCATGAAAATGCAAATCTATGATCCCGGCCCTACGCTTGGCAGTCTGGAACAGTTGATCTAGCTGGCTAGAACGCAGATTAAATACTGATTCCGTTGCATCCACACGTACCTGATTGATAATTCTAATTGCCTCTTGCGACAAAGGGACATCACGCGAGAATCCGTTTTTTGTCATTGGAAGATGAGCAACGCGCGTATCGATGTTAATATTACCCCAGGTCAGAGATATTATTTCACCCGCGCGCATGGCCGTCTCTATTGCAAATAACATTGCAGCACCAACCCTAGCGCCGCTTCTCACCGGTTTTTCATTGTAATCATATCCGAGTGCCATTAATAACCTGGTTATTTCGTCATCCACAAATCTTCTGTTCCGTGGTTGTGGTGTTTTTGGCTTGGTTACCTTTTTGAGCGGATTTTCTGTCATCCAACCCCATTCGTTAATAGCGATATTAAACGCATGGGATAACATGCTCCATTCACGCAGCATAGTCCGGGTCTTTGCCACACACAATCTTTTATCTCGCCACTCCGCTAGGTGGAATGGCGTTAATTCATCAAGCTGCACCTTGGCTATATCGTACTTACACATACCGTTAACACGGTACATCTCAACCCGCGCGCCACGCTTATTAACTGAAACCGTAGAAACATATCTTTGCAGCAAATCACCAACGGTTTTATACTGACCACCGGAGGAATCCCCCTGGATAATTTTCTTTTCTGTTTCGGCGGCCCACATTTGCGCTGCAAGTTTAGTTGAAAACATTGCCGACTTGCGCACACCTTTACGTGCAACAGCCGCCTCGTAGCCAGATCCCTTTTTTCGTATTGATGCCATCCGCGCTCCATCCGTAATTTTTCCGTAAATGATACATTAAAAACAGGAGAAAACAGATAGAAACAATAATCCTTACGAGTTGCTTGGAGCCGAAAAACAAGCTGCGATGCCGGTCTTTATTGGAAAAAGTGAGAAACAGGCGAATATTAAGAAATATATACTGCTGCATAGCGAACGCAGCATAACAATCTATTCCTATGGAACAAGTAACGGTGAATTCAAACGTAAAAATTTTAGAGAAAACAATCTGTTTCGAAGGCTTTTTTCGTATTGAGCGTTACCGCTTGCGTCATCGATTATTCAATGGTGACTGGAGTCATCCGCTGGTACGTGAGGTATTCGAACGCGGTCACGCCGCCGCAGTCCTGCCTTATGATCCAATCCGCGATGAAGTCGTCCTGATCGAACAATTCCGCGTTGGCGCCCTGAATGCTCCCGATGGACCGTGGTTGATGGAAATTGTAGCCGGCATCATCGAAGCGGATGAGACAACGGAAGACGTAGTAAAACGCGAAAGCATCGAGGAAGCCGACTGCATCATTACCGGCCTGATTCCATTGTATAACTTTCTAGTTAGCCCCGGCGGTACTACAGAAAGCGTTGCCTTATTCTGCGGCCGGGTTGATACGACGCATGCCGGTGGCGTTCATGGTGCCAGTGAAGAAGGCGAAGATATCAAAGTACATGTCGTTACAGTGGATGCAGCGCTCGCGTTATTACAAGCCGGAAAAATCAATTCAGTCAGCGCAATCATCGCCTTGCAGTGGTTGGCTTTAAACCGTGACCATGTGCGAACCATGTGGGCAGGTTGAGCAATAGCGATCAGGATTGCGGATTAATCCCCAATCAAAGCTGGATAATCTGATTGAGCCGTTGGCATACCTGACTAAACAGAGCCTCGTTCAAAGCACCCCAAGGATGCGGTTTGGCATTGCGGACCCGCCAGTCAAATGATTTAGGTTGATGGCATAACACATAACTGGTTTGCTCAATCTTTTTTTTCGAGGCCTTACATACCGCTACTGCAAATGGATTATCTGCATTGTATGCTGCGGTAGTCATCGGCAAACCGATTACCAGCGAAGTTTTATCGTTAAAAAAACACGGCGAGAGTACCAGAAAAGGATGTATGTCACACATTTCCTGCCCGGCTTGCGGATTGCAATCAATCCAAATGATATCGCGGCGATCAGGCAACCATAACTGACGGTTATCGTCTATCTTTGTCATGGCATGCCCGATACATCATTGATGACAGAATTACCATTTCTCCGCGCCGATGTGTTGCACGCGCATCACTTCACCACCATGACGCGCGGGATCATACTGCGCCAAACGTTGTTCCAACGTCAATAACTCATCCCCTATCGGGGTAATGATAATCTGACCATCAGCGACAGTCAGCCGCACGCGCTGATCAACATGCACCTGCGCTTCGCGGGCAATCGCTGCGGGCAAACGCACGCCTAGATTGTTGCCCCACTGTTTAATATCCAAAATGACTTCTGTCATCACCGCACTCCATAATTTAATTGTTTAAACGTAAGTATAAACATGACTGAGGTAATAATCAAATAAGCAAGTAATACAAAATAGAAGCGATGACGTTTTTTTCATCCACTTACCTAGCGGGTTCGTTTATCCTACTTAAACTCTACGTGAGCCGCGTTAATTCGCTCAAAACAATCTATTTCTCATATAATCCGAACACCCCACATCACGGAACCAAAGCCTACTGAGTATGAGTGATATTTTTATTTGTTATTCGAGAAAAGATAGAACTCTTGCTGCCAGATTGAAGCAGCGACTGCAAGCAGAAGGCTGGACAGTATTCATGGACGAACACATCGATGCAGGCCATCGATGGGCGGAAGAAATTACGAACCAGCTTGCCGCGGCGCAGGCAGTATTGACACTCTGGTCACAAAACTCGATCTGCAGCGGTTTCGTGATGGATGAAGCGCATGAAGCAGCTGATCGCAGAATCATATTTCCCGCACGAATCGAACAGCGTGCGCTCGTCGGTACGTGACTACCACCTTTCAGTCATCCGCTTATACAGTATCGGTTCCGGGTATTGTATTCATCCTCCATCGAATAACGGATCGCTGGCGCTCTGATCGCTGAAGCGCTGGTTTGCTGTTCACTGATAGCGCCGCGAAGCGGCGCGTGAAATTTTTCGCCGTAAATCGCCGGGTTTGATGCGGATTGGCTTCAGCACATGCCGCCGTAGCCCCCATGAGCCCGCAAAACGCATAGAGTTGATTCAATCCTATACGCTGGCGTCACGATCAGTACGACTGTAACTGAGAAATATTGGTTTGATAGTTTGAGCTTCGGTTTGCGGCATGATGAATGATATCGATTACTGATGACTGTGATTATAGGCTACAAATCTTCCGCTTCAATCTCCGTCAAATCTTCCACCCCGGCAAGCTCGGCCAGCAGGCAGGTGTAATTTCTCAGTTGCGTTTGTAAGATTTGCAGTTCCTGGCGGAATTGTTGGCACTCATCAAGAGAAGCAAATGCACCGTTCTGGCTTTTGCGGTGCCATTTGGCGGTAAAAGGCCGCACCACTTGGTTGAGTACCACAATGGCAATTTTGGCAAATTGAATACAAGAGCGGCCGTGTGCTTTGAGAGTTTCTCGCGTGATACCAAACAAAGCGTAAATGCTATCCAGCGCGGTTTGTTCCACGCCGTCTTCGTCTGGCAATGGTTGCGTGGTAATACGCGTGAGCAATTCAACATAAAGATCCCACGCCGCTTCTTTATCCGGATTGGAGGGCTTCCACTCCATTTCCATGAACGGCGCATTGATTCTGAGCCCAGTCAAATTCCAGTTTTCAAATAGATCTTTAATTTTCATGATTTGGCCTCAATAACCCTGACTAAATTTGAATAAGATTCATAAAGAATGCTTCCTATTCCAATCTAATGGAAATGGAACACAATCAGATAATCGTACCATCCTAAGGCGGGCCTGCAAAAAAATTTGGCGCCAGGTATCTCGCAGGATTGCTGAATGGCATAGCCCATACTGCCTAATTACCAGGTAAAATCGTTTGTAATCTTTGATTTATCTTGCACAACACTATGATCTACTAGTGCCGTGATCAACAAATTCCGTAAAGAGGTTTGTCATGATAAACAAGGAATTCTTTGGCAAGAATGCAGAGCTTAAAGAGTCTAATGATGACGATAATGAAGCTTTAGCAGATGGCCTGATTCCAGATAGCCGGATTGTTCAGATCATTGATGAACTAGCGACTAACCATGATGATCTTGATAATGACGAAGATTCTGAAACCATACTCAAGTCATTGGGACTACATAGCAGCAGGGAAAACTGGCATCACTTAGCCGGATGATTCTGAACACACACAGTTACGCCCCTGCTTCTTAGCGCGATAAAGCTGCTGGTCTGCCTGGGAAATCAACTCATCCAGAGACACATTGCCATCTAAGGTACTAGCAATACCCAGACTGGCGGTAAATGACAGCTTTTCTTCCTTATCGGTAGCAATCTGAATAGTGGCAATTTTTTTGCGCATTCTCTCCGCTATGGCTACGGCATCTGTCAGTCGCGTTTCCGGCAGAAAAACAAGGAACTCTTCCCCGCCCCAGCTCGCCAGAATATCCCCGCTACGCGCTTCTTTTTGCAGCGTCTCGGATAACTGCATGAGAACGCGGTCTCCCAATGCATGACCATAGTTATCATTCAACAATTTAAAATGATCAATGTCCAGCATGATGACGGACGTATTACTTTTGCTGCGTAAGCTCATGGCCCAGATTGGCTGCACAAATTTATAAAACGACCGCCGGTTGTTCAAATTGGTCAATAAATCAATTCCGGCCATTCTCTCAGCGGCCAGTTTCTCGCTCTGATTGATGTTAAAACGCTCGGCGAGTGCCAGCGCTAGCAAAATCGCATCCGCCATCATGCCGATATCCGTCGCCCGGTAGGTAAACCAGTTAAATGGGATGAACCCCCATACGGCGTTTGCCGTAATAGTTCCACCGCATATCGAGAAAATGGATGCCAACAGGAAATACTTGGCAAATTGGTTATCGGCACGCAACGAAATGGCGCCCAATATGACGGAGGCAATGTAAAAAAAGAAGATAAAACCGATTGATATCAGCAATGCTATGACAAATTCATCGATCAGCATCGCTAACAATATTAATGCGCTAAAACCGGCACAGCTTACGATAATCACGCGATAAACGCGGGGCCAGGCTATTTTGATCGCTAGAAAGTGTAGTGCAAATGCAAACCCGCTCACGGTACAGACCATCATCAGAAATGGATTAGCCCATTGTTGCCATTGGGGCGATTCAGACCACAGCCATTGGTAGCCGTGACCCGTATACGCAGCATTCAGTGCTAAAAAGAATAAGAGATAGATTGAATAAAGCAGATAGGGGGCAGCTCGTAACCCGATATACAACATAAAATTGTATGCAACCAAAGCCAAAATAACACCGTACATAAAACCATAGCTATAGGCTTGCACCCTATCTCTATCGTTTAGTTTCTCATTGTCCAATAAATAAATCGGCAGAACCATCGCGTCGGCTGATTCTACCCGGATTAAAACTGTGGTTTCGCCTTGTGTAAAATCATGACCCATGACAAAGAATCGACGATTGAGGGGACGTTCTGCAAATAGCAAACTGTCGCCAGTGTGATAACTATTGATTAACTGCTCTTGCTGGAAATAATGAACATCGATTTTGTCCAACCAGGCAGTTTCAATCAACAGGTTCCGATGCATAGCGATTTTCCTGGAATTGCTGATCTGAAGGGCAAGCCATACCGGTTTCGAGCCGACTCCAAAATTAATAACGGGATTATCGGATAAAGAGAAGTGGCCGTTTCTAAATGCATCGAATGCGTCGTGCTTACTTAAATAACCATCGCCACTCTGGTAAACCTGAATATACTGGCCAATCGCATCTTTGTATTCTGTGGCAACATCAAGTGTTTTTGCATTTGCCGGAAAAATCCAGAAAAACATCACAAGAACGGCGAAAGACAATAGCAGAAGCTTCTTCATGCAATAATGCTGAAGATATTTATCAGACGAGGATTTGCAGCAGCTTTGAACCAAGTAATTTGGGCTTTCTGGGTAGATAGAGCAAGAAATATCTTACAGGATAATGAAATATTATTCAGCTTCTTTCAAGCCAAGAAAATGAGTCCATTTTCCGATGCCAAGGCACATCAGTCATATTTTCCCAAGTTTTAGGATTGCTGGAAATCACAATTCCTGCTTATTTTATTGACCTTACTTAAAATGATTTCGACTATGAATAAACCATTTGATTTTACCCGCTGGAGTCTGAGGATTTCGTTGTTTTCCCTACTAGCGGCAGGTTTTGCTGTATTCTGTCTTCGATTCAGTATTATTGATTTTCAGCCAGCTTTACTCGGGATTGCCGGCACTACACTGGCCGGATTGTTGGCCATCGTTTTCGGATTGATTGGGACGTTGCGTGCAATCAAAGCGAAAGAAACCAACATTGCCTCTACGCTGGCTGGACCGGCACTGGGCTTTTTAGTCGTGATGCCAGTTCTGATGGCTATCATGGCAGGAGCCGGGGCACCACGCATTCATGATATTACGACAGATCTGGCGCACCCGCCTGAGTTCGTAGCAATAAAAGCGCTGCGCGCACCGGCGCATAATTCATTGGATCAGCCTGAGCCGGAGAATCTGTCCACCTTGCAGAAAGAAGGCTATCCCGATCTGGCTCCGCTACTCATTCCTCGTCCATCCGATCAGGTTTTTGAACAGGCAGTTGCGCTGGTGAAAAAACGGGGTTGGGAGGTTGCTGCTGTTTCTGCTGAAAGTGGCCGGATTGAGGCAACCGATACCACACGCATTATGGGTTTCAAGGATGATGTGGTAATCCGGATTCAAGCAGCAGGAAATAAGACACAGGTTGATATGCGTTCCGCTTCGCGGGTCGGGAAAAGTGATCTTGGCATGAATGCCAAGCGCATCCGGCTGTTCTTGGCTGATTTGGGGAAGTAGTCGGTTGCAACCTTATCCGATTCGGTCATCAAACAGTCAAATACGCGATATAACATACGAGTAATGCTATCATTACCAAATCTCTCATTACTCATTTCATATAATCTCACAATATGATTAATCCGACATCCGTTCAACTCATCGCTGCCGTGTTATTTGCACTGGCTGTGATCCATACATTTTCAACCAAATATTTTGAACACCTGGCGCATACCCAACCGCGCCATGCAGGAATTTGGCATTTATTAGGTGAAGTCGAAGTAGTGTTTGGTTTCTGGGCGATGGTTTTGATACTTTTTATATTTGCCATCAGTGGTAAGCATGAAGCAATAACGTACCTTGAATCACGCGATTTTACCGAACCCATGTTTGTGTTTGTGATTATGGTCATTGCCGGGACGCGACCCGTTTTAGATTTGGCCGCATCTACTGTACAACGCGCTGCATTCTCATTACCAATAAATCCAGGCATGGCCATGTACTTTTTATTGCTGGCTTTCGTTCCTTTATTGGGCTCATTTATTACGGAACCCGCGGCGATGACGCTTGCGGCACTCATGTTGCGAGACACACTATTTAGCAAAGAGATATCCACCAAGTTAAAATACGCTACGGTCGGTGTGTTATTTGTCAATATCTCCATAGGTGGCACACTGACACCTTTCGCGGCGCCGCCGGTGCTGATGGTCGCTGCAAAATGGAATTGGGATACCTGGTTCATGATGACGAACTTTGGCTGGAAAGCTGCATTAGCAGTTGCCGTCAATGCGTGTGCGGTTACCTGGTTATTCCGGCATGAGCTGGGACATGTCAGTCAAAAGGTGGATACCGCTGTGTTAAAAACGCCATTAGCGGTGGTACTGATTCATCTGGTGTTTCTGACGTTGGTTGTTTTGTTTGCTCATCACCCGGCAGCCTTTATGGGTTTATTTCTTTTTTTTATTGGGTTCACAACCGCTTATCCACAGTATCAAAGTCCGTTGATCTTACGTGAGGCTTTAATGGTGGCATTTTTCTTGGCGGGATTGGTGGTGCTCGGCGGGCTGCAACAGTGGTGGCTCCAGCCAATATTGATGGACATGGACGATACGGCTGTGTACTTTGGTGCTACCTTATTGACGGCAGTCACCGACAATGCGGCATTGACCTATCTGGGTTCGTTGGTTGAAGGATTAAGCGAGGAGTTTAAAATCGCATTGGTCGCAGGTGCGGTGACTGGCGGCGGTTTAACGGTCATTGCCAATGCTCCAAACCCTGCCGGTTTTGCTATTTTACGAGGCAAATTCGATGAACAATCGATCCATCCACTGGGCTTATTGATTGCGGCAATACCTCCGACACTGGTGACGATCATTGCGTTTCGTGTGCTATGAGCATTCCCGAAAAGGAGAATCAGATTGAATCTGTGAATGGCGAAAAATATCACCTATAAAAAACTTTAAAGATCGAATCAAGCTTTTAAACTGAAAAACCGGATTGGAATTATGAAATTCCAATCCGGTTTTTTTAATTCATCACCTTACTGTTGAATAAAAAACGAATCAGGCATCCTTAACAGCAGCTTGCACGATAGCCGGTGCAAGTAGAGGTTCCGGCTGATCCGGTGCTTTTTTATCGGCTATATCATCAAACCAGTGATATACCATCGGCATAACCACCATCGTCATCAGCGTCGCTGTCGTCAATCCGAAAATGACCACGATAGCGAGTGGCTTTTGCACCTCAGAACCCAGTCCCGTAGCTGTTAGAAAAGGTGCCAGCCCTAGAACTGTCGTGGCCGCCGTCATCATGACCGGACGGAAACGTTGCGCACAGGCTTGTCTAGCGGCTGCTTGCACACCCATGCCTTTTTCGCGCAATTCGCGCAAGAAGGATATCAGCACTACGCCGTTCAAAATGGAAGTTCCCCACACAGCAATAAAACCTACCGATGCCGGTACCGACAAGTATTGACCGGTAACAAAGAGCCCGACAATCCCGCCTACCGATGCGAAGGGTAATACCAGATAAATGAGCACAGCCATCTTCACTGAATTAAATAGCATGAACAGCAAGAAGAAAATGGCTGCCAGCGTAACCGGCACAATAATGGACAGTTTCGCCATCGCGCGTTGCATGTTCTCAAACTGCCCACCCCAGACGAAATAATAACCGGGGGGCAATTTAATTTCTTTTGCAGTGCGCTCTTGGAGCTCAGCGACAAAACCACCCATATCGCGTTCATGCACGTTAACACCGATGACCACACGGCGTTTGGCAAACTCACGTGAAATGATCGCCGGGCCGTCGATCACTTTAATCTCTGCAATTGCACTCATTGGAATGAGCATACCACCCGCAGATCCCATCCCACCGGGTGTGCCACTGCCAGGCCGTAATAACAATTGCTTGATTGCTTCTACATCATAGCGATAGGCTTCCGGGAATCTCAGTAGCAACGTAAAGCGGCGTTCGCCTTCAAAAACCTGTGTAACCGCCTTGCCGCCCACTGCGGTGGCAATCATTTCGTTGACATCAGCGACATTCAAGCCGTGCCGGGCGATGGCACGGCGATCAATATCAATCGTTAATTCCTGCTGACCGGATAGTCGCTCAATACGGATATCCCGGGCACCCCGCGTGGATTTGACAATACGTGCCACCTGTTCGGACAGTTTGCGTAATTGCTCGAGATCATCGCCAAAAATTTTGATGGCGACTTGCGAGCGTACCCCGGTGACCATTTCATCGACCCGCTGCGCAATCGGTTGAGAAATGACAATATTGACGCCCGGTAGCGTGGCCAGAGCCTTACGAATATCCTCTTCGATTTCCAGTTGGGTACGGCCTGATCCGATGAGATCCAGATCGGCGATCGGATCCGATTCATTCTGCGATGCCGGATCAGCGGGCGTTTCTCCACGACCCAACTTGGAAACAACCGATTTGACGCCGGGTACCGCCGCAATCATTTTCATTGCTTCGGTTTCGATTTTGATGGCCTCATCCAATGAAATGGATGGTGCGCGGATAATTACCGGGGTCACCGCGCCTTCCTTCATGATCGGAATGAATGCTGTACCCAGTAGCGGAAACAGCACAAATGCCACCACCAATGAGCAAACAGCAAGAATCAAGGTCTTTTTCTGGTTACGCACCGCTAAATCGTAAATGCCCAGGTAGCCCTTTTTAAGCACAGCAATGACTTTAGTGTCCTGCTCGCTACCGCCTTTTAACAGATAATCACACAGTACCGGGGACAACAATAACGATACAATCAGTGCGATAAATAACGAGATAGAAATAGTAACTGCTAGCGGACTGAATGTTTTTCCTTCCATTCCTTCCAGCGTCATCAAAGGAAGAAATACCAGCACGGTCACAATTAAACCAAAAATCACCGGTGTGCCGACTTCAGCGACCGCATCCACAATGACATCAAATTTGGATTTCCCTGTATCTTTGGCTTCCCCCAGGCGCTGATAAATATTTTCAACCACCACCACCGTCGGATCGACCATCATTCCGAGTGCAATCGTCAACCCGCCCAGCGACATCAAATTTGCGGGCATGCCATAATGGTTCATCACTAGGAAGGTGACCAGCGGCGTGATAATCAACGTGAAACACACGACAAAACTGGTGCGGACGGTACCCAGAAAGATAGATAACACTACAATAACCAGAATCAAGGATTCCATCAACGTAGTTTGCACGGTGGATAATGCACCATCCACTAGATCGGTACGGTCATAAAACGGTACAATCTGCAAACCATCCGGCAGTATTCCACGTTCATTGATTTCAGCAACTCTTTCCTTGATACGACCGACAATTTCCTTGGCATTACCGCCGCGCAGCATCATCACGATGCCGGACACTGATTCGGTATCGCCGTTCTTGATACTGGCACCCTGGCGCACCTCGCCGCCAAAGGTTACCTCAGCCACGTCACGAACATACACCGGAACACCGTCCATTTCTTTCAGCACGATATTGCGAATATCATCCAACGAAGCGATAAGGCCCACGCCACGGATCAGATACTGTTCATAGCGCAATACCAATATATTGCCGCTGGCGTTGGCATTATTACTGGCCAATGCACGGTCAACCTGCGACAGCGTTATATCGTAATGCCGCAGCTTATTGGGGTCGGCGTATACTTGGTATTCTTTGACAAACCCGCCAATGGAATTGATTTCCGCTACGCCCCGGATCGAACGTAACAAGGGACGCACCACCCAATCCTGAACAGTGCGGCGTTCAATTAATTCTTCTTGAGTCAGCGCTCGAGTACCGTCATCCGGATGTTCAATAGTATATTGATAGACTTCCCCCAGACCTGTCGATACCGGCCCAAGCACTGGTGTGATGCCGGGTATCAACCGAGGCGTGACATCAATAATCCGCTCCATGACCAATTGGCGCGCAAAAAACACATCGGTTTGATCGGTAAACACCAAAGTGATTAGCGATAATCCACTCTTATTCATTGAGCGCATCTCAACCAACCCGGGCAGACCGGTCATGGCGATTTCAACGGGTACGGTAACCAATCGCTCCATCTCTTCCGGACTGCGGCCAATCGCTACCGTAGCGACCTGCACCTGAATGTTGGTGACATCCGGAAAGGCATCCACTGTGAGCGATTTAACAGCAAAACCGCCTGCAGCGCATAGCATCAGTCCGATCACCACCACCAGCAGACGCTGTCTCAGCATTGCACGAACTATCGCGGCCATCATGGGCTACTCCAGCTCAGCAAGCTTACGCTCACTATCTAAATGAAAGGCACCTGCGGTTACGATACGTTGATCAATCGTCACTCCTTTTATGACCGGGCGTAAATCAGCCACTTCAGGACCCAATTCAACGGGCACGCGCTGAAAACGGTTATCGCCTAATGCGATAAAGACATAATCCAGATTTAACTCCCGAACGATTGCCGATTCAGGAACTACTAATATTTTGTGTTGCGGATCGGTAATGTGCATATTCGCCAACATATCCGGTTTAAGCTTGCGATCTGGATTTTCCACCATAACCCGGGTCATCACGGTACGGGTTAAGCGATTGATCGTATCGGAAACAAAGATGATCACGCCATCCATCAGTTGAGCTCCTAATGCAGGCACTTGAATTTCGACATGTTGCTCCAAGTGAACATCGCGAGCAATTTGCTCAGGTACATCGCCGACAACCCAAACATGTGACAAATCTGCGACTTGGAAAAGTGGATCAGAAGGTTGCACTACCTGACCTATCATGACGTTACGTGCGATCACGTAGCCTTCGCGAGTTGCCTTGATATCCATCCACGGCAAGATTTTTCCTCGTTTCTTCAGTTCTTTTAATTCCGGATCGCCCATTCCAAATAATCTAAGTTGATCTGTTGCTGCGCTTAACTCGGCTAGGGCAATTTCCAACTCGGATTGCCGCCGTTCCACTTCAGCGAGCGGGATTACATCGGCAGCCAGCAAGTGGTGCGCGCGTTCGGTTGCCTTTTGGGTGACTACAACACGCGATAAAGCACGTAGATAGGCGAGCTGGGCTTGTGTTAGATCCGGGCTGGTGATGCGCGCCAATCGATCGCCTGCTTTAACATAATCGCCCAGTATCACAAACATATCGATGATCCGCCCTGTGACATAGGAACCAATTTGTGCGGTTCGTTCTTCATCGACTTGAACTCGACTGGGCACAAGTATTTTATCGGCAAGATCAATGAGCGCTGGCTGCCCAATCTCTATCCGCCCTTCCAATTCGGGGCGAGCTGTGATGCTGTTGATATCACGCTCTGCTGTAGATTGTTTCGGAGCTTGTTCTTCCGAAGCTTTATCGCAGCCAATCAGCAACGATGCGGCGATAACAATGGAACCAATGATTGATAATTTGAATTTCATTCTACAAGTAACTCCTTGGGATAATGTGCGCGTAGACGGTCAATTTCTGCAGCGGCGGATTGCAGATCAAAACGTGCCAGCAACGAATCCCCTACAATTCCCCGGAGTATACGTTGTGTGTCCAAAAACTCGAGGAGCCCGCGTTCGCCGAATCGATGTGCAGCTCTGGCAACTTCTACCGCATTTTCCGCCTCTTTGAGCAACCCGCCTTCAAACATATCTACTCGGCGTTGTGCAATCTGCATCATCTGCCATGCCGATTCGAATAATTGCCCGATTTCATAGCGGCGAAATTCGAGCGTATCGCGTATGCGAGCAGAATCGTAAATGGCGGTATCAATTTCACCACGACGACGATACCACAGTGGAATTCGGATACTCATACCAGCCATATTAGAGGTAAATTGCGCATCTTGATAATTGGTGTATAACACGTTGATTTGCGGCAATACCGAAGCCTTTTCCTGGCTGATCCGTTGGGTGGCGCGTTCTTGCTCAGCCTGCAGCCGAACCACATCAGGATTAACCTGAGGAACTTGAATACGCAGCTCCTCCAGTGGCGGCAAATTGACGGGGTCTTTTAAGGAAGCGTTAATTTCGAAATCAACGGGTATTGCTCCGGCTGTAAACTGCAAGAGTGCTATGCGTGCGCGCTGCACGCCCAATCGGGCTGCTTCCTTACGATTCGCGGCGTTTTGTACTTCAGTATCCGCACGGATTAATTCAAAGCGCGCGGCTTCACCCCTTTCAACATTGATTTTGATACGCCGCCGCACATCATCGACTAAGTCATAGATATTTTGCTCCATGGCAAATTGCTCTTGCCTAAGCAATAACTCATAAGAACGTACTCGCAGTTGCGCAGCCAAGTCGGCGCGTACCTGATCAAAGCTCGCGCGGCTGGCGCCTACGATTGCTTCAGATGCACTGATACGTGCGCTACGCATGATAGGGTTCTCGATCGGCTGATTGACCGTCACTGAGCGCTGCATCGAGGTAGGTCCGGTTATCGCTAATGAATAACGATTACTATCGGGGCCGGCTGTCACAGTGACTTCAGGGTTAAGAAACGCAGCAGCGGCTACCACACCTGCCTTAGCCATTTCGACTTGCGAACGAGCAGCAAGTACAAGACCGTTGGCTTGTAAACCCAGTCTCTGTATTTCATCAATTTTGAGTTCGGCTGTTTGTTGGGCTAATGTGGATGGAGACGAGAACGCAAAGCTTAAACTAAGTAATAAGTACCAAAATGTAGATTTCTGCATAGTGCCCTTTCAATTATTACAGAGATATGATGTCATTCACATATTCTTCACATAAAATTAGCTGCTAATAATATAGGAATTTTACGTTTCAGCAATCTTAATATTAACGATAATAAGGTCTTTTATTAATATTTTGAAGAAAAAATCAGAATAGCTAATTAACAAAAGCCCGGAATTTACCAAAACAATCCTGAATGATTGCTGAACGATGACATAAATCCATATGCATTCGAAACCCTCACATCACTATCTGTACCAAATAAAGCTTTTGATGCTGATTCTCAGCGTATTAGCCATTATGTGGCTGGTTACAGGACTATCCTGGCGGACTTATGAATTGCGTGACAATGATCCTAACCGTGGCGCTATCACAAATGGTATCGATAAATTCGACGATCAATTTTCTCAAACAGTTTATCTTGATCAAGGCTGGTCTGCGGCTGATAGTTTGTGGTTCTACAATACGTCACAAGGTTCCAATTTATTACCTTACAGTTTTTTTCTGGCGCTGGAACAGTCCGATTCATCAGCATTGTTCCGCAGCGATGAAAACATTGATCGCTATGGTTATCTGCCGCAACGGCCAACCATCAGCAACCCGGATGGTCTGCCTGTCGGGATGGTACGAGATAAGTACCAAGGTAAGGCATATATGGGATTTACTTGTGCTGCCTGCCATACGACCCAGATCAATTATGCCGGCACCGGAATTCGTATCGATGGTGGCCCGGCGAATTCAGATATGGAGTCCTTCATGATCGATTTGGCAGCGGCGCTGTATGCTACTTTAGAGGCCCCAGAAAAACTTGATCGCTTTGTTTCTAATGTAATAAAACAAGGCCATTATACGAATGAAAGTGAGATATTAGCCGATCTCAAAAAATATGCTCAGCGTATTAAAACGTATACCATCATTAATACGCCCCGGGACACCAAACGTCCGTTAACCCATTATGGCTATGCGCGCCTCGATGCATTTGGACGCATCTATAACCGCGTGCTCGAACACATTATGAGTGCGCAACAATTGCGCGAATTACTGGCTGAAATACTTTCTCCGGCTGAACTGGCTAAAGTGATGGCTGGCATTGAACCCGTGCTTAGCAGCAGTGATCGCGACCATGTTATCGAACGAACCCAAGCATATTTGACTGACAAACAAATCATCAAATTACGCAAAAAAATCTATAATCCGGCTGATGCCCCGGTCAGTTATCCGTTTCTGTGGGATGTTCCACAGCATGATTATATCCAATGGAATGGCAGGGTCGATAACAGCGGATTGGGTCCAATGGCACGTAATGCGGGTCAACTGATTGGCGTATTCGGCACACTGGATTGGCAGGAAAAAGATGGTTTCACCCTATCTTCAGTGCTCGGAGGACAAGGATTTGGCTCCAAACATATTGATTTTCAATCCTCCATCGATATTCGGAATTTGCGCCGCGTAGAAAACCATCTGCGCAAATTAACCTCACCACTTTGGCCTGAACATATTCTGCCAAAGATTGACAAACAACGCTCAACTAAAGGCGCAGAATTATTTTCTCAATACTGCGCATCGTGCCATGGTCAAATAAATCGAACCGATCCAGATCGCCGCGTCGTCGCTAAAATGATTTCAGTCTCTTCCGTAGGAACGGATTCTAAAATGGCTGCAAACAGCATAGATTTTTCGGGCTATAGCGGTATTTTATTGAATCAATATGTTAGCGTCGGTACCGGAAACATCTTATTACAGCATCAAGCACCAGCAGTCGCTCTATTGACCTCCGCTACACGCAATGTAATCACCACACCCGATCGCGACAAATGGTTTATACGACGATGGATAGAGCGATCGTTTGATTTTGCCTATACATTTTTTGATAATGAAGTGCAATCTTCTCTCAAAAATGGAAACTACACGCCCGACACAACTGCTAAACCTTTTGCTTCGGTAATGGCTTATAAAGCACGTCCACTCAATGGAATATGGGCAACCGCCCCGTACTTACATAATGGTTCGGTACCGACACTGTATGATCTGCTTTTGCCGAAGAGACGAGTCAGTGATCCGGTAGAAGGGGAGTATCGGCCAGATGAATTTATAGTTGGTTCGCGTGAATTCAATCCAGAAAAAGTTGGCTTAAAATCGACAGGCTACGATGGCTTCTTGTTTCGCACCAATATTTGGGGTAATAACAACAGTGGGCATGAGTATACCTCTGGCCGCACACCACAACCGGATGGAACATTCCTACCATCATTGACTAAAGAACAACGGCTGGACTTGCTGGAGTACCTTAAGTCTTTATAAGCAACATAAGGAAAAATGCTTATGATTCCATCTGCTTTTACTGCCGAAGACCCAGAAAATCTGAATAAAGCACCCCGCCGCAAGCAGCAAGGTATTAAAATCGCTCTTCAGACTGCTGGTTTTCAACCAGCCTTAGCCCCAAGGGGCGAGGAATTAAACCCGGAAGAGATTAAAAAAACATGTTTCCAAAAGGCGCATTCATAGCGCGAGTTTCAGCTCTCTTACTGGCAATGCTTCTTCTGGAACCGCTACAGGCTCATTCAGGTAAATTACTTTTCTTCTCGATACCACTTTGAGCTGGTTGTCACAGGCAAAATCCATGATGAAGTTGTAGGCGCCCGGATTACTATTTTTTAACACTGTTTTTACCCGCACACCCACTTGCCCCTCATGTATGACCGGTTGAGCATGCTCCGAGTATACCCAACGCCCATGACTATCATAACTGGCAAGGGCTCCGCAGAGCCTTTCTGACCAATCACTCGGACGAAATGGCCGGCCATTAGGGATAACACCCAGAATCAACCACTCTTCAGGTTCAGACTTCATATGCAATGCAATAGAAAGAAAAATTAAAGTTGAGAAACAGCATGAACTGGGGCCATGACAGTTTTTTTGGACTGGTGTGCCGGAATAATTTGGTAAACTTTTCTGCAGTCATGCCAAGAATTCAGGATAAGAATCTTATTTTCTTTAAAATCCTAATGGTTATAACGGCATGACTTTAAGAAAGTAGAGAAAATTTCCAATAGAATGCAGAAGTAACTATGGAATTAACCTGGAAAATTAGGATCTGATGTTTTACAACTGAGATGGCTCACACTGAGTGAGCTGTTACAACCAAATTATTTGAGAAAAATTAAAAAATAAGTATGGTATTTTATTCCATATCTTATTATTTCTATTTCATTAGGAGCTCACGTGGCTTTGCGAATTTCAATTAACTTAAGACTTGCTATGATTGTAAGTCAGGTTATCTGGCTTAGTGCTTGCGCCAATCTCTCCTACTATGCTCAAGCCGTTGATGGGCATTTTAATGTTCTACACCGTTCGCAACGGATCAGTACAATTCTTGCTCACCCCGAAACAGATCCAAAACTAAAGCACTCACTGAACAAAATCGTTCAGTTGCGTGAATTTGCCAGTCGTGAATTGAAGTTACCGGATAACTTGAGCTATACCAGTTATGCGGATTTAGAACGCCCCTACGTAGTATGGAATGTTTTTGCCTCGCCGGAGCTTTCCATGAAACTCAAAGAATGGTGTTTTGTACAGGTGGGTTGCGTCAATTATCGTGGCTTTTTTTCGCAAGCAAAAGCAGAACAGTATGCGGAGGAACTTAGAAATGAAGGTTATGATGTTTATGTCGGTGGAATCCGCGCTTATTCCACTTTAGGCTGGTTCAGCGACCCGGTATTAAATACCTTTATTGGATATTCGGAAATGAATCTTGCCCGCTTGATATTTCATGAGCTCGCTCATCAAGTAGTTTATGTGCCTGGTGATAGTGTTTTCAATGAGTCTTTTGCTACCGCAGTTGAACATGAAGGTGTCCGGCGCTGGTTTGTGAATAATGGCACAGCTTTTCAACAAGCTGAATTAAGTTCGAGACAAGACAAAGAAGCAGTTTTCATTGATCTGGTATTAAAACATCGCAAACAGTTACAAGAAATGTTCCGTTCGGATATCAGTGACATTGAGAAACGCACCCAAAAAGCACATATTTATGAGGAACTCTACAAAGAATTCTTGCGCCTGAAGGCCGACAAAGCCGAATTCAGCAGTTATGATCAATGGTTTGCGCAGCCATTAAATAACGCATTACTGGCAACTGTTTCGATTTATACCCAGTTACTACCCGCATTCCAGGCAATCCTCGTACAGCATGACAAGGATATGGAAAGATTCTTTGATACCGTTACAAAAATTGGCAAGCTTCCAAAGAAGGAACGAAATTTAGTGTTGCAAAAAGTTGCTGAAGGAAGTCCGGAATGAATAACTGTCGAGTGTTAGCCTAGCTCTAGACTAACAGACACAATCTGTTAGTCTAGCAAGATGCTAAGAAACAGTAATTTAAATAAAAAGAGCTTACGCAAATAGCATAACTATCTGATTGAATTTAATGATACTGTATATTTTGGTAAAATAAATTAGTGAACCAACACCAAAAACCGTGTATTCTGTTCGTTGTATCTGCCAAAAGCAACTGCCACATCTGTCTCCTAGCTTGAGTCATCCACAATGGTGAGGATATAAGTTTTGCTTGATGCGTACCGGCGGTATAAACCCAATTCTCTAATGTCTGATTGGGAATTCCCATCAATTTGGCTGTCGTCACGCAAAGTTGACCGCCCTAAACAAATCGAAATGCCTCTATTTAGTATTGTAGCATCTAGATGCTTTAACCTTTTCTACTGTCATTTCTTCATCTCCTTAGCATGAATTGTAATCTCAGTTAAGAGATACGTTTCTACAGAGAAAAACCAACTTTAGATTCGCGTCAACACAGACATGGAATTCTAAGCGATTTTCCACTGATTTCATGGATCTTTCCCTCATTCCAGGCAATCCGTATTCATTCTCAGACTGCGGCGCGCATAGTACGCAAAACCTACGGCGTTTCGCTGTCCACGAAGAATCCAATCATGGGCTTCACGCCCTAAATCAGAATTGATTGGCTGAATCTTACCTGCCGCAGCGGCAAGCAAATGCATTCGTGCCGCCCTTTCAAAAGCAATGGATAAGATACAGCCCTCTTCAATACTCGAAGCGGCAACCAGCAGGCCATGATGCGCCAACAGTAAGGCGCGTTTGCTGCCAATGGCTTTGGAAATCATCTCGCCTTCTTCGTTTCCTACCGGTATACCCGGCCACTTGGGCAAGAAAGCTACGTCATCATATAACACGCAATTATCCATGTGCGATATTTCCAGCGGTACCTCCAACATACTGAGTGCAGCAGTATGCACTGCGTGCGTATGAATAATGCATTGCACATCAGGTCTGGCGCGATATAACCATGAATGAAAACGATTGGCCGGGTTTGCCATACCCTCTCCTTGCAAAACTTCCAGGTCTTCATTAACGAGCAAGAGATTGCTCGCACAAATTTCATCAAAACCAATACCCAGTCTCTGAGTCAAATACGTTCCTGGTTTCTCGCCGCGCGCGGTGATTTGTCCTGCCAATCCCGAATCGTGTCCGTTTTCAAACAAAATACGGCAAGTCAGCGCCAATTTCTGTGTTTGCGTGTAATTTGTTCCTTGAAGATGCGTATCCATCAGAGCAAAGGATTGCTTGATTAATTGTTCTTTGTCCAGATTAAAAGTTTTATTATTCATGTTTTCTCACTTGGGTTGTTCTTCTTAATCAATATGAAGTCGGCGGTTTTCTCTTGTAAGTTCAAGAATCGTCTTGAATGGAAATAAACCGTTCAATTTCACGCCGATCGCGCTTGGTTGGACGGCTTTTGGTAAAAAGTGGCTGCGGTTGCATTTTTAATCTGGCTGCCAGCAATTCTCGTTGTTTGCGGCTTTCTTCGGTTTCTTTGTAGAGCTGCTGTGCCTGCGTTGCAGAACCACGCTTATTAGATAATCCCAATATTTCAATGTGATATTGATAATTATTAATTCGAACTGTCAATATATCCCCTACTGCAACTACTTTGGCAGGCTTTATGCGATGGCCGTTTACAGTAATCCGTCCACGATCAATTGCTTCGGCTGCCAATGAGCGCGTTTTAAAGAAACGTGCTGCAAATAGCCATTTATCAATACGATGTTTCTCTATGTTTTCATCTTGTTGCATTGTAAAGTTAATCTATTATATTAGTATTAATTTGAACTGTTGAAATTATCTTGTTTTCCCAAGTGACAGTAGGATACAAAGAGCTGGTGTAACATTCTGACCAAAACGGTCAATCATTCTATGCTACTCCAAATAACTCGCAAGATAGCGTGTTGCTACACCATGGAACTTCGTCATCCATTGTCTGAGCCCACTACCATAAGCATTAAGGAAACTCTGAATAACTGTCATTTCGAGCGTAGCAAGAAATCTATTACGTTGACTCATAAAGATTCCTTAGCACTCGGAATGTGATAAACATCGTTAATGACTCGTTGACCTGCGGCAATGTTGATTGGACAATGAACAATTTTGCATTCCTGGTGATCTGTTTGTAGGTGGGTACCATCTGTGCAGAGAATAGTATCCTTGCTTAATAACAGGATAAGCACTAAGCCGATTTGCTCTGCGCTTGCGTCAATGAGTGTACGATCAACCGTTTAATCCTGACGATCACGTATCACTAGCACAGGTATCTATTCTTTTGCTGCGCCTCGCTTGACAGCTTTGCCGCCTCGTTTACGCACGGATCTCAGTAAATGACGTATTCCCTTAAAAGATTCCAGAAAATACATTTTGTCAGCTTCAACAATGCCATTCATTTTGTTAGATTGATGGGATTGCGGATACTCGCAAAAAACGATGATGCCATTTAAAGCTCATGTATTTGGTTATTCGAATGAGGAGTTGACCCCGCAGAGATTAAAAAATATCCCAAGAAACTATTCTCAGGGAGAAGAATGAAACACATGAAAGACTACCAAGGCTAAATGTTAAAGCGCAACTTTAAGCCTTTTTAATCATTCCAAAAAAGTATCTAACTAAATAATCAATACATATAGCGCGCTCTAATTGATTTTTCTTTCATCTTCAAAAGCTTTTCGAGTGCCTACTTTAACCTAAATTACAACAATATCTGCATTAGTCATTCCCAAACCAATACCAATCACAGCAATCTGTACTGTAGCGCCCGCACCGATGCCATCGGAATCGTATAACAATACACCGGTCACATCGTTGTAGATGATGAAATCATCTTCGTCCAATGCATTCGTGCCGATACGAAATTGTCCAACTGCTAAAGTACCGGTGTCTGTTAGTGCTGTAAATACAGAATTCTCTAGCCTGATAGTGTCGTCAGCAACGTTATAATCAGTAATCGTATCAACATGACCAGTTGTTGTAAATCGGAAAGAATCGAGACCTAGTCCACCAGTGAGCACATTATCGCCTAGCCCGCCATCAAGCAAATCATCTCCCAAGCCTCCATCTAACAGATTAGCAGCAGTATTGCCTAGGATCACGTTTGCCAGGAAATTACCTGTACCATCGATGGTTGATATACCCGTCAGCGTGAGATTCTCAACATTATCTGGTAGCGTGTAAGTTACACTGCTACTGATTCTATCAATTCCCTCAACTAGATTCTCCGTGATGACATCACCTACATTATCGACGAAATAAACATCATTTCCTAGTCCACCGATCAGGCTGTCTGCACCAGCCCCGCCATTGAGTGTGTCATTACCCGCTCCACCAGTGAGTACATTGCTTGCAGTATTTCCTAGTATAGTATTCGCCAAGTCATTGCCTGAGCCGTCGACAGCTGATGTACCTGTCAGCGTAAGGTTCTCAATATTGGCTGAAAGCGTGTATGTTACGCGGCTGTTGACTTTATCAATGCCTTCAGCCAGATTCTCTGTAATAACATCATCGGTATTATCGACTGTATAAACGTCGTCTCCTAATCCACCGATTAGGCTATCTGCACCAGCTCCGCCATCGAGTATGTCATTACCTGCTCCACCGGTAAGCACATTACTTGCAGTATTTCCTAGTATATTATTCGCTAAGTCATTGCCTGTGCCGTCGATGGCTGATGTACCTGCCAGCGTAAGATTCTCAACATTGGCTGATAGCGTGTATGTTACGCGGCTATTGACTTTATCTATGCCTTCAGCCAGATTTTCCGTGATGACATCACCGGTATTATCAACAGTATAAACGTCGTCTCCTAATCCACCGATTAGGCTATCTGCACCGGCTCTGCCATCAAGTATGTCATTACCCGCTCCACCAGTGAGTACATTGCTTGCAGCATTTCCTAGTAGAGTATTCGCCAAGTCATTGCCTGTGCCGTCGACGGCTGATGTACCTGTCAGCGTAAGGTTCTCAACATTGGCTGAAAGCGTGTATGTTACGCGGCTGTTGACTTGATCAATGCCTTCAGCCAAGTTTTCCGTAATGATATCACCGGCATTATCGACAGTATAAATGTCGTCTCCTAATCCACCGATCAGGCTGTCTGCACCGGCTTTGCCATCAAGTATGTCATTACCTGCTCCACCAGTGAGTACATTGCTTGCAATATTTCCTAGTATAATATTCGCCAAGTCATTGCCTGTGCCGTCAATGGTCGATGTGCCTGTCAACGTAAGGTTCTCAACATTGGCTGAAAGCGTGTATGTTACGCTGCTGTTGACTTGATCAATACCTTCATCCAGATTTTCCGTAATGACATCATCGGTATTATTGACAGTATAAGTGTCGTTTCCCAACCCACCGATCAAAACATTATTCTCAATGTTACCGGTCAAACTATCGTTGAAGCTGCTGCCGATCAGATTTTCGATGTTAGCCAGCGTATCCAGTCCAGCGCCTATCGTATTTTGTTGCGTCGTGATAGCCAGTGAAACGGTTACCGGAGCAGTAGCATTCTCATAACTCACGGTAT